>JBHALY010000037.1:0-17011 GCA_041827905.1 Neisseria dentiae | reverse complement strand
CGAAAAAGTGGTGATGCGTATTTTGAATTCAGATGCCGGTTCGCTCAATATCGACCAACTCGGTTTCGAACCTTTCCAAAAAGAAATGCTGCTCGAGGCTATTCACCGCCCTTACGGCATGGTGCTGGTAACCGGCCCCACCGGCTCGGGTAAAACCGTGTCGCTTTATACCTGCTTGAATATTCTGAATACCGAAAGTGTAAATATCGCCACGGCGGAAGACCCCGCAGAGATCAACCTGCCCGGCATCAACCAGGTTAATGTGAATGACAAACAGGGGCTAACCTTTGCGGCCGCGCTGAAGTCGTTTCTGCGCCAAGACCCGGATATCATTATGGTGGGTGAGATTCGTGATTTGGAAACTGCGGATATTGCCATTAAGGCTGCGCAAACGGGTCACATGGTATTTTCCACCCTGCACACCAATAACGCTCCGGCCACTTTGTCGCGTATGCTGAATATGGGGGTGGCACCTTTCAATATCGCCAGTTCGGTCAGCCTGATTATGGCGCAACGTCTGCTACGCCGTTTATGCCCGGCATGTAAAACACCGATGGAGCGCCCGCCGGTGCCTGCCTTGAAAAAAGCCGGTTTTACAGATGAAGATCTGGCTAAAGATTGGACGATGTATCGTGCGGTCGGATGCGATAGCTGTCGTGGAAAAGGCTACAAAGGCCGTGCCGGCGTGTATGAGGTGATGCCGATTACCGAAGAAATGCAACGGGTGATTATGAATAACGGCACCGAAGTAGATATTATGAGTATGGCCTATAAAGAAGGTATGGTGGATTTGCGCCGTGCCGGTTTGCTGAAAGTGATGCAGGGGATTACTTCTTTAGAAGAAGTTTTGGCTCACACCAACGATTGATTATTAAGAAACTGTTGGCAATCAATTTTGCGTTAACTTTGCAAGTTTGTTGTTCTATCTTGTTTTGTACCCACCGTTTGTATCGAAACAAAGAGGACAAGCCGCTTGCCAACAGCTTCTGAAAAAACAGTTCGATTATTTTAAGGGGTAAAACATGATTAAAAGCAATATTGGCAGCCGCTCGGCCAAAAAAGACAAAGGCGTGCGTTTCTCTTTTGAAGGCAGGAACATAGATACCGAGCAAATGGTGCGCGGTGAAGTGGTGGCCAAAAACGAAGAAGAAGCACGCAAAAAGTTACAGCGGCGCGGCATCAAGCCGTTACGCGTGAGCAAGGTTAAAGCGGTACGCAAAAAACGGATCACCCAAGAAGACATTACCGTATTCACCCGTCAGCTCGCCACCATGATGAAAGCCGGCCTGCCTTTGATGCAGGCGTTTGAAATCGTGGCGCGCGGCCACTCCAACCCTTCCATGACACAAATGCTGATGCAGGTGCGTGCCGATGTGGAACAGGGCAGCGCATTGGGTAAGGCGTTCTCCAAACATCCCAAATATTTCGACCGTTTCTATTGCAATCTGATTGCAGCTGGTGAAGCGGGCGGCGTGCTCGAATCATTATTGGATAAATTGGCGGTGTATAAAGAAAAAACCCAAGCCATCAAAAAGAAAGTGAAAAGCGCGCTTACTTACCCGATTGCCATCGTGATGGTGGCCGTTGTGCTGGTGTTCATTATGATGGTGTTCGTGTTGCCGGAGTTCGGTAAAGTATATAGCAGCATGGGGGCGGAGTTGCCCGGGCTAACCCAAATCGTAATGAACATGTCGGATTTAATGGTGAAATATGCCTGGGTAATTGTGGTTGGTACCATCGCGGTCGGTTTCGGCCTGTATCAGTGGTATAAAAGATCACCCATGTTGCAAAAACGGGTTGATGCGGCTTTGCTCAAATTGCCGATTTTCGGTGATATTGTGCGCAAGGCCACGATTGCACGCTGGGCACGCACTACTGCCACATTGTTTACCGCGGGCGTGCCTTTGGTGGAAGTGTTGGATTCGGTATCCGGTGCGGCGGGCAATATTCTTTATGAAGAAGCCACGCAAGATATTCGTGCTAAAGTTACTCAGGGTTTGTCGCTGACTTCCAGTATGCAGGGCACCGATATGTTCCCCAATATGGTGTTGCAGATGGCTGCCATCGGCGAAGAATCAGGTTCGCTGGACGATATGCTGAATAAAGCCGCCGAATTCTATGAAGACGAAGTGGATAATGCCGTTGCCCAGCTCTCGTCGTTAATGGAACCGATTATCATGGTGGTGCTCGGTTCGATTATCGGTGTGATTCTGGTAGCGATGTATCTGCCTCTGTTCAACCTGGGTAATGTGGTGGGCTGATATGCTGGATTTTCTTCAAGAGCTGGCACCCTTTGCGGTGCCTTTGGCCGCTTTGTTCGGCTTGCTGACAGGCAGTTTTTTAAATGTAGTGATTTACCGCGTGCCGGTGATGATGGAGCGCGGATGGACGGCATTTGCCAAAGAACACCTGGGTTTGGCGCTTACGGCTGAAGAGCAGCAGCCTTTCAATCTGATTAAACCGGATTCCCGTTGTCCGAAGTGCCATGCTCCGGTCAAACCCTGGCAAAATATCCCGGTGATCAGCTATTTGTTGTTGGGCGGAAAGTGCGGAAGCTGCAAAACCCCGATCAGCAAGCGTTATCCTTTGGTAGAGTTGTTAACCGGCATATTGTTTGCCGCAGTGGCGTGGCAATACGGTTGGACTGTGGTTACTTTGGGCGGTGTGGTGCTGACCGCCATGCTGATCGCCTTAACCTTTATCGATGCCGATACACAATATCTGCCTGATCAATTAACCCTGCCGTTGGTGTGGTTGGGTTTGCTGTTTAATTTGAACGGCGCATTTGTGCCGCTTACTTCAGCCGTGTTGGGTGCGGTATGCGGATATATGAGCCTGTGGCTGTTGTGTTATATTTACAAACTGCTCACCGGCAAAATCGGCATGGGAGGCGGCGACTTCAAGCTGTTGGCGGCGCTGGGCGCATGGTTGGGAGTAGGCGTATTGCCCGTATTGGTATTTATGGCCGCCCTGATAGGTGTGGTTGCCGCGCTGGTGATGCGGGTGGCCAAAGGCCAACAGTTTGCATTCGGCCCAAGTTTGGCCGTGGCCGGCTGGCTGATTTTTGTTGCCAACGATAAAATCACCGCTGCGGTGAAATGGTGGTTGGGTGCTTCTGGGTTTTAAGGCGGTTTGCAATATAGCGTGAAGCCTGATCTTGAAAGAAAACCGCACCGCCGGAAGGTAGGAGGACACGCCGGCAGGCAGAAAGCCCGAGCGGCTCGGAGGTGCTTGGAACATGACATACTGGGTAGGATTGACCGGAGGAATCGGCAGCGGCAAATCACAGGCCGCTGCCGAATTTGCCCGTTTGGGGGTGCCGGTGATTGATGCCGATGCGGTCAGCCGCAGCTTAACGGCAGATCACGGTGCGGCTTTGCCTGAAATAAGGGCAAGGTTCGGCGACGAATTATTTGATACGGAAGGCCGTCTGAACCGTGCCGCATTGCGGGATAGGGTGTTCAGACGGCCTCAGGCCAAGCAGGTTTTGGAAAGTATCATGCACCCCCTGATTTTGGCGGAAATCCGGCTGCGGCAAAGTGCGGCGGATCAGGTTTACGGCGTAATCGATATTCCGCTTTTGATTGAGCAGCCCGTATTTTCCGTGTTGGCCGACCGTATTTTAGTAGTGGATGTTTCAGAAGCAACCCAAATCGATCGAGTGCGGAGCCGCAGCGGGCTTGATACCGGAGAAATCAAGCGGATCATGGCTTCGCAGGCGTGCCGCAGGGAGCGCTTGCTCGCAGCCGATGATGTTTTGCCTAACGAAGGCACGTTGGCGGAGTTGGCGGTTAAGGTGCAACGTCTGCACCGTTATTACCGGGCTTATTTTTCCCGTTTTTCGAGAGCAAACCCATGATCCGTTTCGAGCACCCGCTTTCCGAGCGGGTACGCAGTTTTTTACGCATCGAACATTTGTTCAACCGTTTCCAAACCGAAAGTATGCGGAAGGAAGACAGCCCGTGGCCGCATCATTTGGCATTGTTTACGCTGTTTGAAATTATGGAATGTGCCGGCCGTGCAGAGTTAAAGCTTGATATTTTGCAGGAATTGGAGCGGCAGCGGCAGTTTGCGGCGGCCGGTAGGATTCAGGGTGCGCAGGCCGCTTTATCGGCGCAGTTGCAGGCGGTGGCCGAAAACTTGCAGGGAATCAAACAGAAATTCGGCCAGCATCTGCGCGAAAACGATTGGCTGATGGCCATTAAACAGCGTATGCTGGTGGCAGGCGGCACCAGCCCGTTTGATTTGCCCGCCTATTATTTTTGGCAGCGGCAGCCGCATGAGCACCGTTTGGCCGATTTGCAGAAATGGGCGGCCACCTTGCTGCCGACCCAAGAAGCGGTCGGTATGCTGCTGGCTATCTTGCGCGGCAATACCGCTGCCGTCGATTGCGTGGCGCAGAAAGGCAGTTATCAAAGCAGCAGTTTGGCGCAAAGCATCCATATGCTGACCATCGAAGTAGGTATGCAGTACCGGGCCTTGCCTGAGATTTCGGCCAACAAATACGTTACCCATATCCGTTTTTTGGAGGCTTCGCAGGAACACGCCCGCGGCAGGCCGGTAACGGGCGATGTGCCGTTCAAACTGATGATGTGTAGTTTCGACCCGATTTAAAGGGGATTTTATGACCGAAAAAAACACATGGGTGAAATGTCCGACCTGCCGCACATTAACCGAATGGTCCGCCGATAATCCTTTCCGGCCGTTTTGCAGCGAGCGCTGCAAACTGATTGATTTGGGTGCTTGGGCCAATGAGGATTATGCGGTGGCAACGCAGGAAGAAGAATGGCTGCTGCCCGACGAACCGGGGCTGGGCAGAAAACATTGATCAGGGTTTGATTTTCCGCTATTTTTAAGTGGCTCAAATCGGTTTGGTTTGTGTATGGCTCGGTGCTTTCGCAAAACTTGGTTGGGCTGGCAAGGTTTTTTCTTTATCAACCGGTTAATCATAAAACCAAGAGGCCGTCTGAAACTGTTCAGACGGCCTGAAACTTTTGTGAATTCAAAAATATTAAAAATCGGCTAGACAGTATAAGTGGTACGGAGCCGATTCTGCTGCTTCTGCTGCTGACAAAATCGTTCTCTTCGAGTTAAGGCACGGCAACGCCGTGGCAGAAATAAAGTTTTTTCGCTACGGATTGGTAGCAACCGATCCAAATGCCTATTAAGCCGAAACCCCCACGGGGATTCGCAAACCGAAGTCTTTGCAAAATTCAAAAAAACATCCCAAAAAATTTAGCTGTTGCCATATATATTCTTGGTCAAGTATCTGTTATTTATTAAAAAATAAGATGTTTGGATCGGGTACGAGTCTGACACGAGGATGTGAAAATACGATATGAGTTTTGCAAAGGCATCAAATAATGACAAAGCCTTTATAAAAAGCATTGCAGCAAATCGTTGAGAAACCGCCGTCCGGTTTCAGACGGCCTGAAATACAGCGGGTCGCTGTCCAGCAAGCCTTTGGTTTGGGCGGTTCGGATTTGGGCGGTGATTTTGGCGGCGGGCACGCCGGTACGTTCTTGCAGCCATGCGGCGGGCACGCCGTCGGTTAGGCGCAGGGCGTTCATCATAAACTCAAACGGCAAATCTTCCGCTGCAACGGTTTGGCGTTCGATGCCGTCTGAAACCCTGCCGTGCATGGCGGCCAGGTAATCGTTGGGGTGGCGGCGGCGTACGGTGCGTTCGATGCGGTTTGGGTAGGAAATCTTGCCGTGCGCGCCGGCACCAATGCCGATGTAATCGCCGAACTGCCAATAATTGAGGTTGTGGCGGCAGGCGTGGCCAGGGCGGGCAAAGGCCGAGGTTTCGTAGTGCGCGAAGCCTGCGTCGAGCAAAGCGTCGTGAACGGCTTCTTCTATATCAATTGCGGCTTCGTCTTGCGGCAGGTCGGGCGGCGGGGTGTGGCCGAACGGGGTGTTCGGCTCCATTGTGAGATGGTAGGCACTGATGTGGCTTGCGCCCGAAGCGATGGCGGTTTGAATGTCGTGTAAGGCCGTCTGAACGGTTTGGCTAGGCAGGGCGTACATCAGGTCGATATTTACCCGCTCGAATATGTTTAGTGCGGTGTCAACGGACGTTAAGGCTTCGCGGTGGTTGTGGATGCGCCCCAAACGTTGCAGCGCGGCATCGTCGAAACTCTGCACGCCGATGGAAAGGCGTGTGATACCGGCGTCTTTAAAGCCTTGGAATTTCTCTTTTTCAAACGTGCCGGGGTTGGCTTCGAGCGTGATTTCGGCCTGCGGTTGCAGCTTTACCAGCGAACGCACGCCGTTAAGCAGGCGGTTTATCGAGGCCGCCTGAAACAGGCTGGGCGTGCCGCCGCCGATAAACACGGTTTCCACCGCACGCCCCCAAATGTTGGGCAGTTCGCTCTGCAAATCAGTGAGCAGTGCGTCGATGTAAGCGTCTTCGGGCAGGCCGCTTTTGGCCTGGTGGGAATTGAAGTCGCAATAAGGACACTTGCGCACGCACCACGGAATATGGATATAGAGCGACAAGGGCGGCAGGGCGGTGAGGTGGCCGGGGCGGGGAAAGGTGATGGCGTTCATGGGGTTATACGGTTTTCGTGCCATGCCGGCGGGTGCGGTTTCAAACCGCCGGCGTTTTCAGACGGCCTGTTTACGGTTGCGGATATCATAGTGGTTTAAATTTAAAATTAAGACAAGGCGCCGAGCCGCAGATAGTACAGATAGTACGACAAGGCGAGGCAACGCCGTATTATTTTGAATTTAAGCCACTACAGCCGGTCGATTTTTTTTTTCAGCTCCTCCAAAGCCAAACCGCGGTGGCTGATGCGGTTTTTGGTTTCGGGGTCAAGCTCGGCGGCAGTGCGGCCCAATTCGGGCAGGAAAAAATGCGGGTCGTAGCCGAAACCGTTACTGCCGGCAGGCCTATCCTGCCATACACCACACCAGATGCCTTCGGCAATCAGCGGCTGCGGATCGTTTTCGTGGCGCACCAGCGCCAGCACGCAAACGTAGTAGCAGTTTTTGTCGGCTTTGCCGGCCAGTTCGGCGGAAAGCTTGGCGTTGTTGGCGGCATCGGATTTCGGGTTTTCGCCCGCGAAGCGCGCCGAATAAATGCCGGGCGCGCCGCCTAAGGCTCGGGCGCAGATGCCGCTGTCGTCGGCCAGCGCGGGTTTGCCGCTGTGTTTGCTGGCGTGGCGGGCCTTGGCGATAGCGTTTTCGATAAAGGTAAGGTGCGGTTCGGGGCACTCGGGCACGTTGAAGTGGGACTGCGGCAGCACTTCGATGCGGCGTTGGGCGAACCAGCGCGAAAATTCTTTCAGCTTGCCCGCGTTGCCGCTGGCTAAAACGATTTGGTCAAACATGGCGGTTTTCCTGAGCTTTGGCGGCCGCAGCGGCTTTTTCGCGCGCGGTTTGGCGGGCATAAAGTGCCAAACAGGCAATCTGCCCGAACACGGCGGCGAAGGCGAACAGGAAGGCGGCAACGGCAAACTGTTTGCTTTCAACCGAAAGCAGCCAGCTTCCCAACAGCACCAAAGCCATAAATAAAACGGTGAAGAAGGCGATACCGAGCAGGTAGGTTTTGCGGGCGTTCATCAGAATCGGCGGATGGGTTTCTAAAGATGCGCATCATAACACAGGCCGTCTGAAAAAATGTTTCAGACGGCCTGTGTTATGATGCGCTCTGTTTTCAACCGGACAAAGCAATGGACAAAACCGTTTATCTCTACACCGACGGCGCCTGCAAAGGCAACCCCGGCGCGGGCGGCTGGGGCGTGCTGTTACGTTACGGCGCGCACGAAAAAGAGCTGTTCGGCGGCGAGGCCGAAACCACCAACAACCGCATGGAGCTGACGGCCGTTATCGAAGGATTGAAGGCTTTAAAACGCCGCAGCAGCGTGGAAATCTGCACCGATTCGCAATATGTGAAAAACGGTATGGAAAGCTGGATACACGGCTGGAAGAAAAACGGCTGGAAAACCGCCGCCAAGCAGCCGGTCAAAAACGAAGATTTGTGGCGCGAACTCGACCGCTTGGTCGGCCTGCACGATGTTACATGGGCATGGGTGAAAGGTCATGCGGGTCATACGGAAAACGAGCGTGCCGACGGGCTGGCCAACCGCGGTGCGGCGCAGTTTGCTAAGGGTGCCGGAAACGGCGTTTGATACGGCGGGATAAAACAATCGGGGCTTTCAGACGGCCTATTTATACAGGCCGTCTGAAAGCCCCGTTTTGCAGGCAGTTTAGAAGCTGTATTGCAGCTTCACGCCGGCCTCGTGGGTGTAGTTTTTAGGTTCGCGCGAACTCCACAGTTGGCCGTCGTCGTCAACCGAATAAATACGCTCGGAATCCGGCACTTTCCAGCCGCGGTAGAACGGGCCGAGGCTGAGTTTGGAATTGTTGGCGAAACGTTTGGACACCGGCACTTCCACTTCTATGCCCCGGCCGCCGCTTTGTTTGAATTTATCGGGGTAGCCGTTGTGATAGCTATGCTGGCGGCCGTGCAACATATGGTTATAGGCCACTTTGGGGTTGATTTCGAAAGAGCGGGGCAGTTTGATGTCCAAACCCGCGCCGATGCGGGCATAAAGGGTTTGGTTTTTGCGGTCGTAGTCATATTGGTTTACACGGCTGCCCAAGTCTTTCAGGGTGCGGTGGCCCAGACCGGTTTCGAGCACCAAATCCAGTTTTTCGTTTAAGGGCTGTGTGTATTCGTAAGAAGCCCGGATGTCGTAAGCGCGGCGGGGAACGTTTTTAATCACCGCCTCGCCGTAATACGAGTCTTCCATATATTGGCCGGTGTAGTCGGATTCGCCGTGCGAATAGCGGCCTTCGATTTTGGCGGCATGGCGGTCGTTAAACGAATATTTGATGCCGCCGTTGAGCGACCAAAGGTTGCCGCGCTCCTGCATCAGGCGCTCGGTGCCGTTTGTGTATTCGCGGTAGGTTTCGCGGTAATACTCGCTGCCGACGGTAAATTCGACAGGGCGTTTGGCTTGCGCGGCAGAAACCAAACCTGCCGATAAAACGGCGGCTAAAGCAACGGCAACTTTTTTCTTCATTATGATGCTCCCGGAAAAGTTATTTGATCTGAAATCGGAACGGAATTTATTATACTGAATGCATAATAATGTTTGGAGTTGATATCCGCTAAAAAGTTTCCGTGTTGTTCGGACGCAAAAAAAATCGCCCCACGAGGGGGCGCAAAAGGAACACAAACCACTACCAAAACTGTTACAAGGCAAATGCTTCTATTGTTTGTTTTGCCGGATACAAAGCCTTCATCAGGTCGGAAGGCGAAAGCGTAAAATCTCTATTATCATCAACCGTTAAGCGGCCTTGCTGCGGGGTGAGCTCCAACAGGCATGGGCATTCGGTTTGGCAGAATGCTGCTTGGCCGGGTTGGCTGCGGCGTTGCAGGGCGGCTGCGGCGCGGCAGTATAAACTGTCTCTTTTCTTAAGCCTGCGGGCGCTGGCAACCCAACTCAGGCGGGTGGCGGCATCTTCGGCTTCAATCAACAGAATGCCGGTTTCCGGTTCGCTTTGCGGGTTTTCGGGCAGCCAAACATAATATCTGCCGTTGAGGGTAACGAATACCGCATCGTGGATTTCGGGGCAACCGCTGCATTCGGTGGCTAAAAGCGTGTGTACGGCTTTTTGGTGCAGCCTCAGAATATCCAGAGAAACTTGCTTGAAAATGCTTTCGGGCATTTCGTTCTCCTTTCGTTGCTGTTGTTTGCCTAACCGTTGGATTGCATTATACGCAAAACAGGCTATTTTGCAAATGATAATTGTTATTATTAAATATTAATTAGATAATATATTGT
This sequence comes from Neisseria dentiae, assembly GCA_041827905.1. Taxonomy (GTDB): domain Bacteria; phylum Pseudomonadota; class Gammaproteobacteria; order Burkholderiales; family Neisseriaceae; genus Neisseria; species Neisseria dentiae_B. The sequence goes on along the minus strand of JBHALY010000037.1, from coordinate 7,215 downwards.
TTTAAATAGAAATTAATTTTTAAAATATGCTGGAAAAATTGAGTAAAAACGCTAAACGGGTAAAATAACCGCTGCTTGCTATAAACCGAAGGCCGTCTGAATATTTTCAGACGGCCTTGCTGCGTAGAAACCGGCGGTTTTAAAACAACTGCCACACGAAGAAGATAAAGGTATGCAGTATGAACAGCGGGGCGAGAATGCCGAACGACCAAGCCATATAGCCGAAAAAGCTGGGCATGGGCACTTTACGCTGCTCGGCGATTGCCTTCACCATAAAGTTGGGTGCGTTGCCGATGTAGCTGAGTGCGCCCATAAACACCGAACCCATCGACACCGCCAACAGGGTGTGGAACAGATGGCCGGTCATTAAAGCTTGGGCGTCGCCGCCGGCCATATTGAAAAACACCAGATAGGTGGGGGCATTGTCTAAAAAGGCGGATAAGAGGCCGGTCATCCAAAAATACATCGCGTTAACGGGCTGGCCGCTGCTGTCGTGTACCAGCGAAATCAAGCCCGCAAACGCGCCTTTTTCGCCTGCCTGCAAAATGGCGATTACCGGTGCGATGGTGATGAAGATGCCCAAAAAGAGCTTGCCCACTTCGAGTATCGGCTCCCAGTTGAATTCGTTACCCGCGCGCACCTGCTTGGGGGTAATGGCGAGGGAAACGCCGGCCAAAACCAAAAGTACGGCATCGCGCAGCAGGTTGGGCAATAGATAGGGCGTGCCCAAAATATCGATACCGGGGTGTTGGGGTTTCCACAAACCCGACATCAGCACGGCGGACACCACGCCGGCAAGCAGCAGGAAATTCCATTTGCCGAACAGTTGCAGCGGGCTGTCGGGCGACGGGTCTTGCGGTAGCAGTTCGTCTTCTTGGGCGAAATAATGGCGGTCAAGAAAGTAGAACAGGGTGAGCAGTATGGCGGAACTCAACACCACGGGCACCAGCATATGCTGCACTGTCCAGCCGAAATCCACGCCTTTCAAAAAGCCCAAAAACAGCGGCGGGTCGCCCAGCGGCGTGAGGCCGCCGCCGATATTGGCCACCAGAAAGATAAAGAACACCACCACATGCACGCGGTGTTTGCGGTTGTCGTTGGCTTTCAGAAGCGGGCGGATCAGCAGCATGGCTGCGCCGGTGGTGCCCATTATCGAGGCCAGTACCGTGCCGATGGCCAGAATCGTGGTGTTCAGGCGCGGGCTGCCGTGCAGGTTACCCCACACCAAAATGCCGCCCGAAATGGTGTAGAGGGCAAACAGCAGAATGATAAACGGGATATATTCGGCCACCAGCGCATGGGCGACCGTGTGGGCGGTTTCGCCGAAGCCGAATACGATGGTGAAGGGCACCAAAAACAAAAATGTCAATAAGGCGGTGATTTTGCCGAAATGGTGGTGCCATGTAATGGCAAACAACAACGGGCCGGTGGCGATGGAGAGTAAGATCAAAACAAACGGTATGCCCCATAACAGGCTCAAACTGGCACCGTCGAGTGAGGCGGCAGCGGCGGGCAGTGGTGTGAGCAGCAGGGGTAGCAGTGCGGTTGGCGAACGCATCTTGTTTCCTTATGGTAGTGGGGCGGGTTACGCGGCCGGTTAGAGCACAGCCGCGCGCGACCGAAACCAAAGGCTTCGTAATGGTTTGGCAAATTGTAAATGAAACCCGGCGCAAGTGTCAGCCTTTCATGCCGCGCAATGCAGGAAAGATAAAGCGCAGAGGCCGTCTGAAACGTTTCAGACGGCCTCTATGGTGTTTGTTTTTATTGCAGAAAAATAAAATGCTTTTAATGAAATTTAAATGACATTGAAGTTTTGTAAAGATTGGGGCAGGGCGGAAAACGGGCGGAAAAGGCCGTCTGAAAACAGATTTTGGAATAATCGGGTCGACGCATTGCGGCAGGCCGCAGCGTTATTTTTCCGAACGTTTGAAATGGTGCGGGCGGAATCCCAGCAGGCCCAGCGACACGAAATACAACGCGCCGCCCAAAGCCACCAAACCCAAAAGCTGCACGGCTTTCTGCCAGCCGGCAACATTCACCCATTGCAGCGGCAGGTAAGTTTGCGCCTGCGCCAGCCACAAACCGCCGCCCATCACCGCCAGCGCAACCGCGAGTTTGGCGAGAAACGCCGCCCAGCCCGCGCCGGGTTGGTAGATTTTATGCTTGCGCAGCAGGTAATACAGCAGCCCTGCGTTCAAACACGCACCCAAACCGATGGCAAGCGCCAAGCCGGAGTGTTTCAGCGGGCCGATAAAAACCAAGTTCATCAATTGGGTGCAAACCAGCGTGAACACGGCGATTTTCACCGGCGTTTTAATGTTTTGGCGCGCATAGAAGCCGGGCGCCAGCACCTTAATCATAATCAGGCCGATTAAGCCGAACGAATAGGCAATCAGCGCGTTTTGCGTCATCAGCGCATCGTTGAGCGTGAATTCTTTATACAGAAACAGGGTGGCGATGAGCGGGAACGACAGCACGGCCAGCCCCACCGCCGCCGGCATGGCCAGCAGCATACACAGGCGCAAACCCCAGTCGAGCAGGCCGGAAAACGCCTGCGGATTGTCGCTGGCGGCGTGTTTCGACAAGGTGGGCAGCAGAATCGTGCCCAGCGCCGCGCCGAGCACGCCGGTGGGCAGTTCCATCAGGCGGTCGGCGTAATACATCCACGACACGCTGCCGGATTGCAGAAACGAAGCGAAAATGGTGTTAATCACCAGCGAAATCTGCGCCACGCTCACGCCCAAAATTGCGGGCGCCATTTGTTTCATCACACGGTTGACCGCCGCATCTTTCACGTTGAGCTTCGGCAGTTTCAAAAAACCCAGCTTTGCCAGCCACGGCAGTTGGAAGCCCAATTGCAGCAGGCCGCCCACAAACACCGCCCACGCCAGCGCCATCACAGGCGGGTCGAAATAGGGCACGAAAAACAGCGCGAACACGATAAACGACACGTTCAGCAGCGTGGGCGTTACGGCGGGAATGCTGAATTTATGATAGGTATTGAGTATCGAGCTGACAAAAGAAGAAAGAGAAATCAATAAGATATAGGGGAAGGTGATACGCAGCAGCTCAACGGAAAGTTGGAATTTGTCGGCTTCTTTAACAAAGCCCGGCGCGGAAGCGTAAATCACCCACGGTGCGGCGATGATGCCGGCGGCGGTAACGATAACCAGAATAAACGACAGCATGCCCGCCACGTGGCGGATAAATTCGCGTGTGGCTTCTTCGGAGCGGGTTTGCCGGTATTCGGCCAGAATCGGCACGAAAGCCTGCGCGAACGCACCTTCGGCGAATATCCGCCGCAACAGGTTGGGCAGTTTGAACGCCACGAAAAACGCGTCCGTGGCCATGCCTGCGCCGAAGGTGCGGGCGATAATCGTATCGCGCACAAAGCCGAGTATGCGCGACACCATGGTTAAACTGCCGACTTTCGCCAGCGCGCCGAGTAGGTTCATGATGGTTTCTTGGGTGGGATAAAAAGAATTGCGGCCGTCTGAAAAGTATCCGCCGGGCAGCCAGTATAGTTAAACCACTTACTTGATAACAGTTTCGTCATACTCAGGCTTGACCCGAGCATCTCATGTTAGTGAAATTTAAGATACTCGGGTCAGGCCCGAGTATGACGAGTGTGTTTTTTATTAAGCTGGTTGACTATAACTGTATGTTTTCGGTTTCAGACGGCCTGCTTGGATAGCGGCCGTCTGAAAAAGCCTTCCTTTACGGTGTGGTGATGCCGGCGCGGTCGGTTAACACTTGGTCGATCAGGCCGTATTCCTGCGCTTCTTCCGCCGACATATAGTTGTCGCGGTCGGTGTCGCGCTCCACCTTGGCCAAATCCTGTCCGCTGTGCTGTGCCAACAGGCGGTTGAGTTTGTCTTTCAGTTTCAAAAGCTCGCGGGCGTGGATTTCGATATCGGAAGCTTGGCCGCCCAAGCCGCCGCTGATCAGCGGCTGGTGTATCATCACGCGGCTGTTGGGCAGGGCAAAGCGTTTGCCTTTAGTGCCTGCCGACAACAGAAACGCGCCCATGCTGGCGGCTTGGCCCAGGCACAGGGTGGAAACGTCGGGCTTGATGAAATTCATGGTGTCGTAAATCGACATGCCCGCCGTAACCGAACCGCCGGGCGAGTTGATATACAGAAAAATATCTTTATCGGGGTTTTCGCTTTCTAAAAACAGCAGTTGCGCCACCACCAGATTGGCGCTGTCGTCGTTTACCGGCCCAACCAGAAACACGATGCGCTCTTTGAGCAGGCGCGAATAAATGTCGAAAGCGCGTTCGCCGCGGCCGCTTTGTTCGATAACGGTGGGCACCAGGTAGCCGTTGCGGATATCGGGAATCATCTTAAATTGTCCTTAAAATCGGAATATTTCAGTAAAAAGCACCAAAGCGCGGAAGGCTGCTTCGGTGCTTCTTGCGGGTTTCAGACGGCCTCAAGCGCAGTTAGGCTTGTGCGCCCATCACTTCGTCGAAAGACAAAACTTTTTCGTTTACTTTGGCTTTGCCCAATACGAATTCTACCACGTTGGCTTCAACGGCCAGAGAAGTGGGGCCTTGCAGACGCTGTTTGTCGGCGAAATACCAGTCGATAACTTCCTGCGGGTCTTCGTAGCTTTCGGCAAAATCGCTTACCACGGCTTTGATTTGCTCTTCGGTCGGCTCCAGTTTGTTGTCGTCGACCAGTTTGGCCAGAATCAGGCCCAAAGCCACGCGGCGCTCGGCCTGTTCTTTGAACATATCGGCAGGCAGGTTCAGGTTGGCGGCATCGGCCATGCCCTGATTCACAAAGTTTTGTTTCATTTCGTCGGCCAGGCGGGCGGCTTCGTCGTCAACCAGCACTTTGGGCAGTTGCACTTCGGTGGCTTTCAGCAGGGCTTCCATCACCGAATCTTTGGTTTGGCTCTCGGTGCGGCGCGCCACTTCGCGGGCCACGTTTTTGCGCACTTCTTCGCGCATTTTGGCTACGTCGCCGTCGGCAATGCCCAAGGCTTTGGCAAATTGCTCGTCCACTTCGGGCAGGGCGGGGGCGGATACGTTTTTCAGGCTGATGGTGAACACGGCGGTTTTACCGGCCACGTCTTTGCCGTGGTAGTCTTCGGGGAAGTTTACTTCAACGTCTTTGCTTTCGCCTTCTTTCAGACCCAATACGCCGGCTTCGAATTCGGGCAGCATTTGGCCGTTACCCAAAACGAAGGGGTAGTTTTGCGCGCTGCCGCCGTCGAACGGGGTACCGTCGATTTTACCTTCGAAGTCGATAATCACGCGGTCACCGTTTTGGGCTTCGCGCTCGACGTGGTCGAAGCGGGTGCGCTGTTTGCGCAGGATTTCAACGGTTTTGTCCACTTCGGCATCGCCCACTTCGGCGGTTACTTTCTCTACTTCTTGGGCAGACAAATCGCCTACGGTGATTTCAGGGAACACTTCGAACACGGCGGCGATTTTGAAGCTGTTTTCGTCGTCTTGCTCTTCGATGCCTTCAAAGCGCGGGAAGCCGGCCACTTTCAGGTTTTGGGCAACGGCAACGTCGTAGAATGCTTTTTGCACAAGCTCGTTGAGCACATCGTTTTGCACGCTTGCGCCATACATGGAAGCCACCATTTTCAGCGGCGCTTTGCCCGGGCGGAAGCCGTCGATTTTCACGCGGCGTTGGGTTTGCTGCAAACGTTTGTCGGTTTCTGCGTTGATTTCGCTCCACGGCAGAGACAACACTACTTTGCGTTCCAGGTTTTCTAAAGTTTCTACAGTTACGCTCATCGTAAGCCCTTATTGAATATATGTTTGTTTGTTAATCAACGAAACGGGCAGGGTGCGCCCGTTCGGATGTTCGGAAATCGGGAATGAAATTCAGCTGGCAAGTATATCACACACGGGGTGGGGTTAAAATAGCGGGGCGGTGAATTTGCGGCGGCGGGCGTTTGAGGCCGTCTGAAAAGAACAGGGTGTTTTTTCAGACGGCCTGAGACCTTTGCAAAACCGTCAGATGTGGATGCAGTTCAAGGCGTAGCAGCGTAGTGAGCGCAGACATAACATGAAGTTAGGCAAGCGAGCGAGCAGCGCACAACGCAGAAATGCGCCGCAGATGGGGGGTTTGCAAAGGTCTCAGCCTTTGCGGTGTTTATCCGTTGGTGTGAATGCGGCAAACGGGTTAAATCAGCTCCAAATCCGGCCCGGCGTTTTGCGCGCGGCGGCTGCGCAGCTGGATATCGAGGCGCAGGTCGTGGGCGGAATCGGCGTTTTTGATGGCGTCTTGAAAGCTGATATGGCCGTTTTCATACAGCTCGTATAAGGCTTGGTCGAAGGTTTGCATGCCCATGCTCTGAGATTTTTTCATGATTTCTTTAATCGCGTGCACATCACCGTTGTGAATCAGTTCGGCAATCAGCGGTGAATTGAGTAACACTTCCACGGCGGCCACGCGGCCTTTGCCGCCTTCGCGCGGAATCAGGCGTTGCGAGATAAAGGCTTGCAGGTTGAGCGAAAGGTCGGTGAGCAGCTGCACGCGGCGTTCTTCGGGGAAGAAGTTGATGATGCGGTCGAGCGCCTGGTTGGTGCTGTTGGCGTGCAGGGTGGCCATGCACAGGTGGCCGGTTTCGGCAAAGGCGATGGCGTAGTCCATGGTTTCGCGGTCGCGGATTTCGCCGATCAGTATCACATCGGGCGCTTGGCGCAGGGTATTTTTCAGGGCGGCAAACCAGTTTTCGGTGTCCACGCCCACTTCGCGCTGGGTGATGATGCAGTTTTTGTGTTGGTGTACGAATTCGATGGGGTCTTCGATGGTGATGATGTGGTCGTGGCTGTTTTCGTTGCGGTAGTCGATCATCGAGGCCAGCGAGGTGGATTTGCCCGAGCCGGTGCCGCCTACGAAAATCACCAGACCGCGTTTCTGCATGGCGATTTTCTGCAAAACGGGCGGCAGGTTGAGCGTTTCAAACTTGGGGATATTGCTGGTGATGGTGCGGAACACGAGCGCAGTGGCACCGCGCTGAACCATGGCGTTAACGCGGAAACGGCTGGTGTCGGGCAGGCTGATGGCGAAGTTGCATTCGTTGGTGTTCATAAATTCGTCCATCTGCTTGGGCGACATAATCGAAAAGGCGATTTCCATGCAGCGCTCGGGCGTGAGCGGGGTTTCGGTGATGCGCGTGATTTTGCCGTCGAGCTTCATGGCCGGCGGAAAGTTGGCGGTGATGAAAAGGTCGGAGCCTTTGTATTTG
>JBHALY010000036.1:0-5106 GCA_041827905.1 Neisseria dentiae | reverse complement strand
CCGTTAAAGGAAAACCGCCATGCAAACACCGAAAATCGCCGTAGTCGGCAGCATCAATATGGATTTGGTTACATCGTCGCCCCGGTTTCCGCAGCCGGGCGAAACCCTGCTGGGCACGTCGTTCCAACGCTTTATGGGCGGCAAAGGCGCCAATCAGGCGGTGGCGGCGGCACGTTTGGGAGCCGATGTAAGCATGGTGGGCGCGGTGGGTAACGACGGTTTCGGCAGCGAAGCGCTGGAAAACCTGAAGCGCGAAGGCATCGATATTGCGGGCGTGCGCGTGTTGGAAGATGCGCCGACCGGCATGGCCAACATCACCGTGGCCGAAGGCGACAACCACATCATCGTGGTTTCCGGCGCCAATTTCGGCATCACACCCGGACATATCGAAGCCTGCGAAAAGCAAATCGCCGGTGCCGATGTGGTGCTGGCGCAGTTGGAAATTCCCATGGCGTGTGTGATTGCCGCCGCCAAGCTGGCGCACAAACACGGCAAACCGTTTGTGCTCAACCCCGCGCCCGCGCAAAAGCTGCCCGCCGAACTGCTCGATTTGGTTACGCTGCTCACGCCCAACGCCCACGAACTGGCCATCAGCTTGGGTTTGCCAGAAAACACGCCGGCGGAAGAACTCATCGCCCGCGCCCCCTGCCAAGTGCTGATGACGCGAGGCAGCGAAGGCGCGCTGTATAACGACGCGCAGGGTGCGCTGCACCGGCAGGGCGGCTTCAAAGTTACCCCCGTGGACACCACCGGAGCGGGCGACACGTTTAACGGCGCATTCGCCGTGTTCCGTGCCGAAGGTATGGAAACAGCCGTGCGCAAGGCCAACGCCGCCGCCGCATTGTCGGTAACCAAAGCGGGCGCGCAGGGCGGTATGCCCGTGTCGGCCGAGTTGGAAGCGTTTCTTGCCGCGCAAAACTAATGGTTTTCAGACGGCCAAACCGCCTGTTACCCTTATAAAAGCAACGTAATTAGGCTACAATACCTTTTCCAAAGAATCTCTATTTTTATTCAGACGGCCTCAGAAGCCACAACGCTTCTGAGGCCGTCTGAAAAATCCGCAACCACGAGAAAACCATGACCGATTACAGCAAAACCGTCAATCTCTACGAATCGCCCTTTCCCATGCGCGGCAACCTGGCCAAACGCGAACCGGCCTGGGTGAAAAGCTGGCAGGAGCAGCAGCGTTATCAAAAACTGCGCGCCAAAGCCAAAGGCCGCCCCAAATTCGTGCTGCACGACGGCCCGCCCTATGCCAACGGCGACATCCATATCGGCCATGCGGTCAACAAAATCCTCAAAGACATCATCATCCGCAGCAAAACGCTGGCCGGTTTCGACGCCCCCTATGTGCCGGGCTGGGACTGCCACGGCCTGCCGATTGAAGTGATGGTGGAAAAACTGCACGGCAAAAACATGCCCGATGCCAAGTTCCGCGAACTCTGCCGCGAATACGCCGCCGAGCAGATTGCCCGCCAGAAAAAAGACTTTATCCGCCTGGGCGTGCTGGGCGACTGGGGCAACCCCTACCTCACCATGGACTTCAAAACCGAAGCCGACACCGTGCGCACGCTGGGCGAAATCTACAAAGCAGGCTATCTCTACCGCGGCGAAAAACCCGTGCAGTTCTGTTTGGACTGCGGCTCGTCGCTGGCCGAAGCCGAAGTGGAATATAAAGACAAAATTTCCGATGCCATCGATGTAGCCTATTTGTTTAAAGACAACGCCGCGCTGGCCGCCGCCTTCGGCCTGCCGCAAATCGAAGGCCCGGCCTTTGCCGTGATTTGGACCACCACCCCGTGGACGCTGCCCGCCAGCCAGGCCATCGCCGCCGGCGCAGACGTGGTTTACCAATTGACCGACACCCCCAAAGGCAAGCTGGTGCTGGCCAAAGATCTGGCCGCAGACGCATGGAAACGCTACGGCTTTTCAGACGGCCAAACAACCGTGCTGGCCGAAACCACCGGCAGCAGGCTCGAAAACCTGCACCTTGCCCATCCGTTTATCGAGCGCAACATTCTGATGCTCAACGGCGATCACGTTACCACCGATGCTGGTACCGGCCTTGTGCACAGCGCGCCCGCACACGGTTTGGAAGACTATTTCGTCTGCCTCAAATACGGCATCAAACTCTACAACCCCGTTAACGGCGAAGGCCGCTATATGGCCGACGTGCCGCGCGTGGCCGGTTTAACCGTGTGGGAAGCCAACCCCGTGATCATCGAATGGCTGCAAGAAGAAGGCAAACTCTTGGCGCACAACAAAATCGAACACAGCTACGCCCACTGCTGGCGCCACAAAACCCCGCTGATTTACCGCGCCACCGGCCAATGGTTTATCGGCATGGACAAAGCCGGCACCAACGGCAAAACCCTGCGCAACAACGCACTCAAAGCGGTGGACGACACCGAATTCTTCCCCTCGTGGGGCCGCGCCCGCCTGCAAGCCATGATCGAAGGCCGCCCCGACTGGGTGGTGTCGCGCCAGCGTTATTGGGGCACGCCGATGACCTTCTTCGTGCACAAAGAAACCGGCGAGCTGCACCCGCGCACCGCCGAACTGTTGGAAGAAGTGGCGCAGCGCATCGAACAAAAAGGCATCGAAGCCTGGTTTGCGCTTGATGCCGCCGAACTGTTGGGCGAAGAAGCCGCACAATACGAAAAACTGAAAGACACCATGGACGTATGGTTCGATTCGGGCAGCACCCACTTTTCCGTGCTCAAACAGCGCGAAGAATTGGCCTGGCCCGCCGATCTCTACCTCGAAGGCAGCGACCAGCACCGCGGCTGGTTCCAGTCGTCCATGCTCACCGGCTGCGCCTCGATGGAGCGCGCGCCCTACAAACAACTCCTCACCCACGGCTTCGTGGTCGACCAAAACGGCAGAAAAATGTCGAAATCGCTGGGCAACGTTGTCGCCCCGCAGGAAGTGTATAACGAATTCGGCGCCGACATCCTGCGCCTGTGGACGGCTTCCACCGATTACAGCGGTGAGCTGGCGATATCCAAAGAAATCCTCAAACGCGTTACCGAAAGCTACCGCCGCATCCGCAACACCCTGAGCTTCTTGTTCGCCAACCTGAGCGATTTCCGCCCCATCGAACACGCCGTGCCGCAAGACCAAATGGTGGAAATCGACCGCTACGCCCTTGTGCTGGCGCGCCGCCTGCAAGAACGTTTGGCGGGCGACTACTACCCGCGCTATGCCTTCCACTTCGCCGTGAAAGACATCGTTGCCTTCTGCTCGGAAGATTTGGGCGCGTTCTATCTCGATATCCTGAAAGACCGCCTCTACACCACCCAAACCGACAGCCACGCCCGCCGCAGCGCCCAAACCGCGCTCTACCACATCACCCGCAGCCTGGTGCTGCTGATTTCGCCGATACTGTGTTTCACCGCCGAAGAAGCGTGGGACATCATCGGCGGCGGCGAAGAAGACAGCGTGCTGTTCCACACCTGGCACGAGTTCCCGCCCATCAACGAAAAGAGCGAAGCCGCCCTGATGGAAAAATGGCAGGCCGTGCGCCAAGTGCGCGAAGCCGTTACCGCCGCCATCGAGCCTTTGCGCGCCGACAAAACCGTAGGCTCTTCTTTGCAGGCCGAAGCGGACATCACCGCCCCCGAGGAGTTGGCAGGCTACCTGAAAATGCTCGGCGACGAATTACGCTTCGCCCTCTTGGTGTCTAAAGCCACGGTTGCCAAAGGCAGCGAACTGGCCGTAACCGCCAAAGTGAGCGGCGGCGAAAAATGCGAACGCTGCTGGCATTACACCGACGATATCGGCGCCGTCGCCGCCCACCCCGGCATTTGCAAACGCTGCGCGGAAAACATCGACGGCAAAGGCGAAGAGCGCCACTACGCCTGATAACGGGTTATGTTGCAAGGCAAAAGCTAGAGGCCGTCTGAAAACTTTTCAGACGGCCTCTGGCTTTTAAGTTATCTCCACGCTTATCACGCCAAAATCTTACCCACGATTTCGGCAACGTCTTTCGATAAGCCGCTTTGCGCCTGAATACGCTGCAATTGGGCCTGCATCAGGCTTTTGCGGTGCGGTTCGAGCTTGTTGCAGAGGTTGAACGCCTGCACCAGCCGGGAGGCCACTTGCGGGTTGAAGTGGTCGATTTCCATCACTTTGTCGGCGATAAAGGCGTAGCCCGCACCGCTTTCGGCGTGGAAATGCGGCACGTTGCGGCTGAAGGCGCCGAGCAGCGAACGGGCTTTGTTGGGGTTTTCGAGGCTGAAGGCGGGGTGGTTCAGTGCCGCTTGAACTTGTGCGGGTGTATCGGTGCGGCGGCTGGAGGCGATCAGGGCGAAATATTTGTCCATCACCAGCGCGTCGTCGCGGAATTTTTCGGCAAACTGTTCCAGCAGTTCGTTGCGTTTGCCGCTTTCGTTGTGGTTGATGGCCGACAAGATGCCCCATTCGTGGGTCATGTTTTGCGCCATTTCGGCATATTTTTCGGCAACGGTGTCGATATGTTCGGGATCGGCGCGCAATACGAAGGCGCGGCAGGTATTGCGCAGGGTGCGCCAGCCTGCGGTTTCGGGACTGTATTCGTAGCGGATGGCGGGGTCGGCCTGTTGCTCGGCGTGCGCGGCTTTTTGGTTGAGCGCCAGAAATTGTGCTTGGAAGCGGCGGGCGATTAAGTCGAGCAGGGCTTCGCGGGCGCGGTGGACTTGCAGCGGGTCGATGTCGCTGCGCTCTGCCCACAGTTCGGCTTCGGCGGGCACGGCCAGCAGCATGGCTTGGAATTCGGCGTCGACGTCGTCTGCGGCCAACACATATTCTACGGCTTCGAGCAGCCCTTGGTGCTCGGGCAGCGGCAGGCCTTGCGCGAGCGCGGTTTCGTTGGCGGCGATGGCGCGGCGGTAGAGGGTTTGGCCGGCTTCCCAGCGGGCGAAGGGGTCGGTGTCGGCGGCCAGCAGCACGGCCAGCTCTGCGTCGGTGTAGGGGTAATTGAGGTGTACGGGGGCGGAAAAGCCGCGCAGCAGCGAGGGCACGGCGTTTTGACGCACGTTTTCCAGCGTGAAGGTTTGCTCGGCTTCGGTGAGCAGCAGCACGGTTTCGGTAATTTCTTCGCTGCTGCCGGGCCGTCTGAAAGCAATT
>JBHALY010000035.1:0-7432 GCA_041827905.1 Neisseria dentiae | reverse complement strand
GTTACCGCCGTGAAAGGGCGATGTCCTAACCGCTAGACGATGGGCGCGGATAAATAAACTGTGGCGCACCCGGAGCGATTCGAACGCCCGACCCTCTGGTTCGTAGCCAGATACTCTATCCAACTGAGCTACGGGTGCGTGCTTCACCGCTTCGTGTTTGCCGTGAATCAAGAAGGCGAATAATATGGCAACACGGTTTGTTTGTCCAGCGGTTTTTCTAAAAAAAATTCTATTTTTTTGATTTTATATTGAATTTAATCTGCTTCAATAAAAGTTTTCAGACGGCCTCAAACCGTGGCTCAGGCCGTCTGAAAATTTTTTAGTATTCCACCGTCCAGCTTACGCTTTCTCCGCCCCGCATCGGCACCAGCGAATCGCCGTTGCCGAACGGCACTTTGGGTGCCACCTGCTGGGGGCGTTTCACCAAGGTGATGGTGCGCGGGTTTTCGGGCAGGCCGTAGAAGCGGGCACCGTTTTTCGAGGCGAAGGCTTCGAGTTTGTTTAACGCGCCGGTGTTTTCAAAAATTTCGGCATAAAGTTCGATGGCGGTGGCGGCGCTGAACATACCCGCACAGCCGCAGGCGTTTTCTTTGGCGGATTGGGCGTGCGGGGCGGAATCGGTGCCCAAAAAGAATTTGTACGATTTTTCGCCGGTTACGGCTTCCACCAAAGCCTTGCGGTGGCTTTCGCGCTTGAGCACGGGCAGGCAGTAATGGTGCGGGCGCACGCCGCCCACCAGCAAATCGTTGCGGTTGAGCAGCAGGTGCTGCGGGGTAACGCTGGCGGCTACGTTGTCGCCCGCTTCCATCACCAGGCGGGCGGCGTCGGCGGTGGTGATGTGCTCGAACACCACTTTCAGGCCGGGCACTTTTTCCAACACGGGCTTCATCACGCGCTCGATAAACACGGCTTCGCGGTCGAAAATATCGATTTCGGGGTCGGTAACTTCGCCGTGCACCAGAAACAGAATATTCTGCGCGGCCATTTCTTCCAAAACGGGAATCAGTTTGAACAAGTCGGTTACGCCCGAATCGGAATTGGTGGTGGCGCCTGCGGGATAGAGTTTGAAGGCGACAATACCGGCGGCTTTGGCTTCGCGCACAAGCTCGGGCGTGGATTTGTCGGTGAGATAGAGCGTCATCAGCGGCTCAAAGCTACTGCCTTCGGGCAGCGCGCTCAAAATGCGCTGTTTATAGGCCAGCGCGTCGGCCACGCTGACTACCGGCGGTTTCAGGTTGGGCATAATTACGGCGCGCCCCATCTGGCGGGCGGTAAACGGCAGCACGGCTTTGAGGGCTTCGCCGTCGCGCAGGTGCAGGTGCATATCGTCGGGCTGGATAATGGTTAGGGTTTGCATACTCTTCCTTTGTTTGATATCAATCGTTTGTTAAAGGCCGTCTGAAACTTTTTCAGACGGCCTGATGCCGTTACGGATTCACAACCGGGTTTATCACCAGCGGCCGACGGCTGAGATGGAGCGCCAGTTGCGCGGGCACATGCTCGGAAGGAGACGTGTTGGCGGTCAGCAGGATTTCTTCGCTGCCGGCCGGCTCCAGCCGTGAGTAAACCAATTGGCGGAACGGAAACGGCGAAGAAACGCTGTTTTCCGAACGGAACCGCGCCGCAGCCCCTTCCACGTCCTGCTCGGCCATCGCCACAAAATCGCGGCGGGCAGCGGCTTCGTCGGCAACGGCGGTTTTCACGCTGCACGAAGCGGGCGCGGTGCTGAGGTAAAACACGGTGCCGTTACGCTCTGTTTGCCACACGGCTTGCGCGTCCAGCTCCATCATGCCCGCCGGCAGTTTTTTCACGGCTTCGGCGCTTAAGGGCTGCAAGTTGTGCTGCTGCGCCCATGCCGCCGTGCTCTGCGCGTTGCCGCCGTGTGCAACACAGCCTTGCGCGAACAGCCGCACGGCTTCGGCGGAATAAGCGGCCGCCTGCTCCGGCGCAACGCCGCCCTGCCCGCATGCGGCCAGTAAAACCGCAAGCACGGGCAGCAAGGGGCGGAAAACAACGGTGTTCATTTCAGACGGCCTTATTTGTGTTTGACAACCAGCTTGAACACGCCGCCGGATTCGGAAGACTCCAGCAGCACATGGCCGGTTTGGCGGCAAAAGGCGGCGAAATCGTCGGGCGCGCCGCCGTCGGTGGCCAGCACGGTGAGTATGTCTTCGGCCTGCATCTGCGCCAGCGCTTTTTTGGCGCGCAGAATCGGCAGCGGGCATTTCAATCCGGTTACGTCTAAGGTTTGTGCGTTCATAATGGGAAGCTCGTTTTCGGTCGGGCGCTATTATACGCCGCGCAGGGCGTTTGCTTAAACTTTATAGTGGCTTAAATATCGGATTTAAGCCAGCTCGGCCAACCAGTTGCGCGGCTTTAAAAAGTCGTTCAAACGCGCTTCGGGCGAGCCTGCTTCAGGCGTATAGGCATATTCGAAACGCACCAGCGGCGGCATCGACATCAAAATGCTCTCCGTGCGCCCGCCGCTTTGCAGGCCGAACAGCGTGCCCCTGTCCCACACCAGATTAAACTCCACATAACGGCCCCGGCGGTAAAGCTGGAAATTGCGCTCGCGCTCACCGAATGCCGTATGCTTGCGGCGCGCCACAATCGGCAGATAGGCTTTTATGTAGCCTTCGCCGACGGCGCGGATAAAGTTCAGGCAGGTGTCGAACGGCCAGCGGTTCAAATCGTCGAAAAACAAGCCGCCCACACCGCGTGTTTCGCCCCGGTGTTTCAGATAAAAATATTCGTCGCACCATTGTTTGTATTGCGGATAAACTTCGCCGCCGAACGGGGCGCACACGGCGGCTGCGGTTCGGTGCCAATGCAGAATATCCTCTTCAAACGGATAAAACGGCGTTAAATCGAAGCCGCCGCCAAACCACCACACCGGCTCCCTGCCTTCAGGATAAGCAATAAAAAAGCGCACGTTGGCATGGCTGGTAGGCACATAGGGGTTTTGCGGGTGAATCACCAGCGACACGCCCGCCGCCTCAAACGGCGCGCCCGCCAACTCGGGGCGGTGCGCGGTGGCCGAAGCAGGCATGGCGCTGCCTTTCACGTGCGAAAAATTCACCCCCGCCTGCTCGAATACCGCGCCGTTTTTCATCACCCTGCTCTCGCCCGTGCCGAGCTTGCTCTGCCAGCAATCGGCAATAAAACGCGCCCCGCCGTCTTCTTCTTCGAGCGCCGCGCAGATTTGGTGTTGCAGGTTTTGCAACAAGGGCAATACCGATTCCGTGTGCATGATGGTTCCTTAAATTATTTTTCAGACGGCCTATTATAGCGGTGAAGGCGCATCCGCCACAAAGCGGGCAGGTTTTAAGCATTCCGCTTCCGGCCACCTTTCCGGCCTGCCCCGCTCCGGCCGGAAACAGCACAAAAACGCCCGCAAACGGCGGTTTTAAGTGGGAGTTATGATTGTAGTTGCCTGTAATTTTGCCTTGACTACACCGCACTACAACGCGGTATAATCCGCGTTTTCCGCAGCAGCGTTTCAGACGGCCTGCATATTTTCCAACACCGCTATTCACAAAAGGACTAAAAAATGGGCATTAAGATTGCCATCAACGGCTACGGCCGCATCGGACGACAAGTATTGCGCGCAATCTATGATTACAAACTGGAAAAACAACTCGAAGTCGTGGCGGTAAACGCCAGCGGCAGCCTCGAAACCAATGCCCATCTCACCAAGTTCGACACCGTTCACGGCCGCTTTGCCGCCGATGTTTCCTACGATGAAAACCACCTGATTATCAACGGCCGCAAAATCCCATTCTTTTCCACCCGCAACCCCGCCGAACTGCCGTGGGAACTCTTGGGTGTGGATTTGGTGATGGAATGCACCGGCGCGTTTACCAGCAAAGCCGCCGCCAAAGTCCATCTCGAATCGGGTGCCAAAAAAGTGCTGATTTCGGCACCTGCCGACGAAGACGTTGACGCCACCGTAGTTTACGGCGTAAACCATGATGTGCTCACGCCCGAAATGACCGTGGTTTCCAACGCATCGTGCACCACCAACTGCCTGGCTCCCGTTGCCAAAGCCCTGCACGAAGGCATCGGCATCAACAAAGGCCTGATGACCACCATCCACGCCCTCACCAACGACCAAACCGTTACCGACGTGCGCCACAAAGACCTGCGCCGCGCCCGCAGCGGCGTGGAAAACATGATTCCCACCAAAACCGGCGCGGCCAAAGCGGTGGGCTTGGTGCTGCCCGAATTGAAAGGCCGTTTGGACGGCCTGGCCATCCGCGTGCCCACGGTAAACGTTTCTTTGGTTGATTTGAGTTTCGAAGCGGGCCGCGACACCAGCGTGGCGGAAATCAACAGCATCGTGAAAGCCGCCTCCGAAGGCGCGATGAAAGGCGTGCTCGGTTACAACACCCTGCCGCTGGTTTCTATGGATTTCAACCACACCACCCAAGCCAGCAATTTCGACAGCACGCTCACCAAAGTAACGGCAGGCAATATGGTGAAAGTGTTCTCGTGGTATGACAACGAATGGGGCTTCAGCTGCCAGATGCTCAACACCGCCCGCGCGATGTTCGGTTTGGAAGTAACCCCTTTCGAGTGAACGCATTTCTCAGCCACTATAAAAAAACCTTGCGGTATTTCCGCAAGGTTTTTTTATTTGAAGGTTGAGGCCTTTGAACATCCGCAATGTTTTTTCAGACGGCCAAAAACCTTTACAAGCTGAGACCTTTGCAAAATTCAAATTACTATCTGAAAAAACCTGAATTCCGTCATTCCCGCGTAGGCGGGAATCCAGACACTTGGCATCCAAGTATTTGTTTAATCAATACTTCAATACTTCAATATTTCCATCTGGATTCCCGCCTACGCGGGAATGACGGGATTTAAGCATTTCAGACGGCCTTAAGGTATTTTTGCAAAGGTCTCAAGCTATTTCGGCATTGTAAAACCTCTGCGTTATGCTCAGGCTTGACCCGGGCATCTTGTTGTTTTAAAGAGAATAACAGATATTTGGGTCAAGCCCGGGTATGACGACAGTCGGATATTTCAGACGGCCTGAACGGCTTGCAAAAATTCCGTCCGCTTTGTTTAACGCAAACCTTGCGGCACTTCCGGTGCAACCAAACGTTTCAGCTTGGTGCCGCCCAAATCGATTTCCGCACCGAAACGGCTGCTGCCGCCGTTCCAGTCGGCCACTGCCTGTTGCAGGGCTTCGCGGCTGTCGGCAACGAAATTCCACCAAATCACGGTGGGGTGCGGCAGCGGCTCGCCACCCAAGAGCATGATGTGGCTGCCGGCTTCGCCTTCGAGCGTAAACGATTCGGCACCACCGGCTTCGATAAAGGCCAGCTCGTCGGCAGCAAAGGTCTGCCCGCCCACGCTGATGCTGCCGGCAATCACCAACACGCCGTATTCCCAACCGGCTTGTGCGGGAATGCTGATGCGTGCGGATTGGTCGAACTGCATATCCACGCCCACCAGCGGGCTGTGTTGGGCAGTGGGCGCGGTATGGCCACCGAAGCTGCCGGTGGTGAGCACATGGCGCACGCCGTTTTCCTGCCATTCGGGCAGCTCGGGATAGTGTTGGAAACCGGGTTCGATTTCTTGGTTCATCGGCAGCGCAATCCACAATTGCACGGCGTGTAATTCCTTGATGCCGTCGGGCGTTTGTTCGGTGTGGGCGATGCCGCGCGCGCTGCCGGTGCCGGCGGTCATCAGGTTGACCTGCTTGGGGCGGATCAGTTGGCGGAAACCCAGGCTGTCCTGATGCCACACTTCGCCTGCCAGCATCCAAGTGAAGGTTTGCAGATTGGTGTGGGGGTGGGAGCCGACCTGAAGGCCGTCTGAATCTGCCGCGAATTCGGCGGGACCTGCGTGGTCGAGAAAGCACCATGCACCGATGGTGCGGCGGCTGCCTTGCGGCAACAGACGGGCGACGGGGATACCGCCGACGTCTTTGGTTTTGGCGGTGAGTTTTTCGGTGTTCATCATTATTCCTTGTGATTGTGTTAAACGCCGGGCAGTCCGTTAGGGAGTGTAGTCAGAAGGCTTGTGGAGCGGTTTTTTGAGGAAAAATCCGCAGATGCAAGGCAAAAAGCGCAGCAAGATTGAACATCTTGCGAGCATTTTTAACGCCGCAGATGCGGATTTTAACCAAGAATACCGCCGCAACGCCTTCTGACTACACTCCCTAAAACAAGCCGGATAATCTTTGTAAGTCGCTGAGGCCGTCTGAAATGTCTGGCTTTCGTTTTTGGCTTCGCCAGTCCGATACGCTCCACCGTGCAGACCGAAATAACGGAGAATAGCTTTCAGACGGCCTCAATGTTTTGCAAAAGCCTCAAGCCGTTGTTATTTCAATAAAGCGGCTTTTTCACCCGCCGCATTTTCAGACGGCCATGCCGCTTCGCTTTCATCAGGCCATTCCACCACTTCGCCGCGCATCAGCGCCTGCATCATGGCGGCGGTTTCGGCGTCTTCCTGCTTGGCCACATTGAGCATTTCCTCGTTTTGGAAGATGGCGTCTTCGGGGTTGTACAGCGGCGCCATTCTGGCCACGCGGGCGCGGTCGCGGTGGAAATAGAAACGGCTGATTTCGTCGGCCTTGCCTTTTTCCATGCCCAATACTTCTAGTGCGGTGCGGCCGGTGCGCACGGCGGAATCGAAAGTTTCGCGTACGGCAAATTCTACGCCGGCACGGTGGAGTTTGAAGGTGTGGATGCGGTCGTAGGCGCGGGCGATAATTTTAATATCGGGATTGGCCTTGCGGGCAAATTCGACGATGTGCAGCGTCTGCTCTTTATCGTTTATCGCCACCACCAAAAGTTGTGCCTTTTCGATGCCGGCTGTGAACAGCAATTCCGGCCTCGAGGCATCGCCGAAATAGGTTTTGATGCCGTATTTGTTCATGCCGTCCACCATCACCGGGTCTTTGTCGATAATGGTTAACGGGTAGCCGCACATGCGCAGGATGTCGGTGGTAATCTGGCCGAAACGCCCCATACCGATCACAATCACCGCTTTTTGTTCGTGAATTTCGTCGTCTTCGCGTTCCGAACCTTTCTGTTTCAGGCGCGGGGCGAGGTATTTGCCGTGCAGAATCAGAAACAGCGGCGTCAGCGCCATCGACAGCACCACAATAGCCGTCATATTGGCGTTAACGGTGGCATCAATTACTTTCTGCGAAAAAGCCGCCGAAAACAGCACGAAAGCAAATTCTCCGCCTTGCGCCATCATCACCGCACGCTCCGCCGCTTCGGCACGGCTGCTTTTTGCCGCCCGCGCCACGAAGTAAATCACTGCCGCCTTGGCCGCCATCAGGGCCAGCACGCCCGACACGATAATTTTCCAGTTTTGCGCCACCACGTTCAAATCCAACGCCATGCCCACGCCGAGGAAAAACAGACCGAGCAGCAGGCCGCGGAAAGGTTCGATGTCCGCCTCAAGCTGGTGG
>JBHALY010000034.1:0-3055 GCA_041827905.1 Neisseria dentiae | reverse complement strand
TTAAACAAATACTTGAATGCCAAGCACCTGGATTCCCGCCTGCGCGGGAATGACGGAAATCAGATTTTTCGGGTGGTAATTTGAATTTTGCAAAGGTCTCAGGCCGTCTGAAAGCTTAATGGGAACAGACGGTTTCGGATACCTTCCCGCCCGTCATTGCCGGGCTTGACCCGGCAATCCAGCTTCAGATGTTTCTGCAATATCCGCCTTTCGCCTGAACGGCAAATGCCGGATTATCAGGGCAAGCACGATAACAACGGAATCAAACGGTTCAGACGGCCTTAACGAATCTTACGGAGATTTCAGGCCGTCTGAAAAACATTTGCCGGTATATCAGGCTTCGTCTTCCGTTTCGGTGCTCAGATAGCTGCTTTGTTTGAGCGCGTGCAGAAATTCGGCGGTGTAGAGCTTGCGCTCGGCGGCCTTCAACTGCGCCCAACGGGTTTTTTCTTCGAATTTGTTGATCACTTCGTTGGTGGAAAGGTGCACATAATGCAGCATATCTTCAATGGTGTCGTGTTCTTCCATGCCGGCGAATTCGATGCTGCCGTCGTTGCGCACATAAACGTTAACCGAGTCGGTGTCGCCGAAAAGGTTGTGCATATCGCCGAGGATTTCCTGATACGCGCCCACCATAAACACGCCCAAAACATACGGTTCGCCGGGGATTAGATCGTGCACGCTCATGCTGGATTCTATGCTTTGCTGATCGACATACTGGCTGATTTTGCCGTCTGAATCGCAGGTTAAATCCTGCAACACGGCGCGGCGGGTGGGGCGTTCGTTAAGGCGGTGCAGCGGCATAACCGGCAGCACCTGGCCGATGGCCCAAGTGTCGGGCAGGCTTTGGAACACGCTGAAATTGCAGAAATATTTGTCGGCCAGCTTGTCGGTTAAATCGTCGTAAACCTGACGCTGCGAGCGCCGTCCGGCCTGAAGCTGGTTTTTCAGACGGCGGCACAATACGGCGTGGAGCTGTTCGGCCAGCGCTTTTTCTTTCAGCGGCACTTTGCCTTCGAGATACAGCTCGGTTACTTCGGTGAGATAGTGGCCGATGCGGTAATAGGTTTCGGTAACCATTTCGCTGTCGTTGATGTCGAGATAGGCAATCAGCTTTTTGGTGGCGAAAGAAAGGTTTTCTTCGTCGGCGATTGCGGGAATCTGCTCGGGCAGGCGTTCGACATCGGTAACGTTCATCACCAGCACGGCGTGATGCGCGGTCATGGCGCGGCCGGATTCCGAAAAAATATGCGGGTGCGGCACGTTGTGTTCGTTGCAGTATTCGGCCAACATCGAAACGATGGTGTGCGAATATTCGCCCATATCGTAGTTGATGGAGCTGGCGTTGCGCGAGTGCGTGCCGTCGTAGTCCACGCCGAGGCCGCCGCCCACATCGACATACTCAATCGGCAGCCCCAAGCCGCGCAGTTCGGCAAAATAGCGCACGGCTTCTTTGAAGCCCATGCGGTAGTCGGCGATATTGGAAATCTGCGAACCCATGTGAAAGTGCATTAGTTTGACCGTGTCGGCCAGATCGGCGGCGGTGAGTTTTTCCACGGCGGAAATCAGCTGCGCGGCGGAAAGGCCGAATTTGCCTTTTTCGCCGCCGGTGTCGGCCCATTTGCTCGACGAGAGCGAAGAGAGGCGCACGCGCAGGCCGATATTGGCTTTGATGCCGAGGTTTTGCGATTCTTGAATCACCAAATCCACTTCGGATTCTTTTTCAATCACAATAAACACTTGGTGGCCGAGCCGTTGCCCCATCAGCGCCAGGCGGATGAAATCGCGGTCTTTATAACCGTTACACACGATGGTGCCGCCTTTGGGTGCGAACGCCAACACAATCATCAGCTCGGGCTTGGAACCGGCCTCAAGGCCGATGGAAACCTCGCTGTTTTTCGGCACGATGATGTTTTTCACCACGCTTTCCTGCTGGTTGACCTTAATCGGATAAATCGCCGTGTATTTGCCCTGATAGTTGTTTTTGCGGATGGAACGGTTGAACGCCGCACACAGCCGCGCCACGCGGTCTTGCAGGATATCGGGAAAGCGGAACAGCATGGGCAAATCCTGCCCGCGTCCGTTAAGTTGCGCCACCAGGCCGTATAAATCGACTTCTGCGTTGCTTTGGTCATTCGGCCGCACCATCACATGGCCGTTTTCACCCACCGAAAAATAGCGGTCGCCCCAATGGCGGATACCGTAAAGCGAAGCGCTGTCTGCTGCCGACCAAGACATAGTTTTGTCCTTACAAAAACAGGGTTGATAAACGGCGTGAATCATAGCACAAGCGGTCGGAGCGGCGGGGAAAATTCGGGCGGTTTTGGCGCGGTAACCAAACCTTCCGGCAAAGCTTTCAGACGGCCTTAACCGTAAAAAACGGCAGGGCGGTATTTTGCAGATAAAAAAAACCATTCATACCAAGGGAGAAGTATGAATGGCCAATACATTGCGGGAAAACGTCTTACCGGCACCCGCCTCAAGGGAGAGAAAAGGCGTTAGCGGTGCCAGCGGTTTGCATTCTAAACCAGTTAGCTTTAAATGGCGTTAATCTGTGCAATTATTTTCATAATTTACGTTCATTGTTGTTTGTTTGCAAATAGCATAACCGTTTTGAATATAATTTTCAGGAAGCTTTTGTGTTGTATACAGTTTATTCAGACGGCCTAATAAGGGGCTGTTTGCAGGCCGTGCGCGGGGCAGGGCGGTGTTATTGGTTTTCGCGTATCCATTTCAGCCATTTTGTAAACAATTCATCTTGCAAACCCGCAATCACCGAACGCTTGAACACATGCTCGCCGCTCCAGAAATCGTCGCCTTCCAAAGTGGCCAGTTTGCCGCCGGCTTCTTCAAAAATCAGTGCGCCGGCGGCGTAGTCCCATAGTTTTTGGCCGCCGTGCACATAAATATCGTAGCGGCCCGAAGCCAGATAGCACCAGTCCAGCGTGCTGCTGCCCATGCTGCGTATGCTGCCGAACGGCGCCAAGGTGTTCATGCGGCTGGAAAGTTTGCCCGAGCGCAGGTATTTGATTTCCACGCCGGCGATGGCTTCGTG
>JBHALY010000033.1:0-4919 GCA_041827905.1 Neisseria dentiae | reverse complement strand
GAATTGCGGACGGTAGTTCGCGAAGAACGGAGTGTGACGGCCGCCCTCTTCTTTGCTCAACACGTACACTTCGGCTTTGAACTTGGTGTGCGGGGTGATAGAGCCGGGCTTGGCCAATACTTGGCCGCGCTCTACTTCTTCACGTTTGGTACCGCGCAGCAGTACGCCTACGTTGTCGCCAGCTTGGCCTTGGTCCAGCAGTTTGCGGAACATTTCCACACCGGTACAGGTGGTTTTTTGGGTGGCTTTCAGGCCTACGATTTCAATCTCGTCGCCTACGTTGATGATACCGCGCTCTACACGGCCGGTTACCACGGTGCCGCGGCCGGAAATTGAGAATACGTCTTCAATCGGCAGCAGGAAGGGTTTGTCTACGGCACGCTCGGGCGCGGGGATGTAGCTGTCCAAAGCGGCGGCCAGTTCGAAGATTTTTTCTTTGTAAGCGGCGTCGCCTTCCAAAGCGCGCAAGGCGGAACCTTGTACGATCGGGCAGTCGTCGCCGGGGAAGTCGTAGCTGCTCAGCAGGTCGCGGATTTCCATTTCAACCAGCTCCAACAGCTCGGCATCGTCAACCATGTCGCATTTGTTCATGAATACGATGATGTAGGGTACGCCTACCTGACGGGCCAGCAGGATGTGCTCGCGAGTTTGCGGCATGGGGCCGTCGGCAGCGGATACCACCAGAATCGCGCCGTCCATTTGGGCGGCACCGGTAATCATGTTTTTAACGTAGTCGGCGTGGCCCGGGCAGTCTACGTGGGCGTAGTGGCGGCCTTCGGTTTCGTATTCTACGTGTGAGGTGTTGATGGTGATGCCGCGGGCTTTTTCTTCCGGGGCATTGTCGATTTGGTCGTAGCCTTTAGCCTGACCGCCGAATTTTTCGGCCAGAATGGTGGTCAGTGCGGCAGTCAAAGTGGTTTTACCATGGTCAACGTGACCGATGGTGCCAACGTTTACGTGCGGTTTGCTCCGCTCGAATTTCTCTTTAGCCATGGCAATTTTCCTATTCCTAAAGCTTTAAGTTTGGGTGAATGAATGGATTGGTGCCCATGGGCAGAATTGAACTGCCGACCTCTCCCTTACCAAGGGAGTGCTCTACCCCTGAGCTACATGGGCTGATTTTTTTGGAGCGGGTGAAGGGAATCGAACCCTCACCGTAAGCTTGGAAGGCTTCTGCTCTACCATTGAGCTACACCCGCTTACTGTATTTCTCTGCTCCAAGTTTGATTGGATTTTTGGTGGAGGGAGAAGGATTCGAACCTTCGAAGCTTACGCAACAGATTTACAGTCTGCCCCCTTTGACCGCTCGGGAATCCCTCCAAAAAGAGAAACGCAATATTAGATACTTCTCAAAACCCCGTCAAGATGATTTTTGCGTTTTTTTATTAATTAATCTTAACGCAGTAATTTTAAATAAATTTATTTTCGTTCAGACGGCCTCCGAACGGTTTACTTTTCTGCAACAATCCGTTCGTATTTTGCCTGCAGCTGTTCTTGGCTTTCGGGATTTTCTTCATCGATCAGAATGCAGTCTACCGGGCACACTTGCTGGCATTGCGGTTCGTCGTAGTGGCCGACGCATTGCGTGCAGAGATTGGGGTTGATTTCGTAAATTTCTTCCCCTTGTGATATGGCGTCGTTAGGGCATTCCGGCTCGCAGACGTCGCAGTTAATGCACTCATCTGTAATAAAGAGCGACATTTTTATTCCTTTAAAAATATTGAGTTCAAAACCGAAGGCGGATTATAACATAAACTGCTTTAAAACCATTGCCTTCCGTTTCGGTATAAAACGCCAAAGGCCGTCTGAATGTTTTCAGACGGCCTTTGGCACTTATGCTTTAAAAGCGGTAGTTATATTGCAAACCTACAATGTGGGCATGGCTTTTGTAACTGGCGGATGACGAAACGTTGCTATCCACCGTGGTAACTTGCGCGTTGGAAGATTTGCCTTGCACAACAGCATCGCCTTTTTGAATATACACATAGCTGTATGCGGCATTTAATGTGTGTTTTTTGCCGATGTCGTATTTCGCGCCCAGCGAGTACCAAATCCGGTTATTGTCGGGCATGGTCACCAGCCGTTCGTTGGCACTGCGCACGGGCGATTGGTCGTAAGCCATACCGAAGCGCAGTTGCAGCGGTTCGTTAACTTGGTATGCCGCTCCGAGCGATACTTTATAAGTGTCGCGCCAGTTGGGCTCGATAACGGTTTGGTTGGACGGCTGGCCGCTGGCGGTGCGTTTGGCGTTTTCAAACTGTAATTCGGCGCGGTTGAAGCGCGAGTGGCGCGTCCATGTTACGTCGCCGAACACATCCCACTGTTCACCCGCTCGATACATACCGTGTACCGACAACGATTCGGGCGTGGTGATTTTCAGGCTGGCTTTTTCATGCGGCACATAGCCGGTGCCGCCGTTTTCCAATGTTTGGCCGATACGGGCGGCATACAGGCGTTGCGCTACGGCACCTTGAGCCGTCCAATCCGCCGTGCCTTCCAGATTATGTTTGATACGCGAACGGTAGTTTACGCCCACGCGGGTGCGGTCGTTAATGTCCCACATCCATGCCAAATGGTAGCCGAAGCCCCAATCTTTGCCTTTAACTTCGGCATAGCCGTCCATACTGCCGACGCCGGCAGGATCGGGATTGAGGGCGGTTTGCCGTGCCGATGCCGCCCAGTCGGCATACTTCCGCAGTCCGGCCGAGCTGTATTGGGCGATGGCACCTACTGCAACCGAATGTTTTTCGTTTAGTTTGAACGCCACGGCAGGCTCTACTGCAACGGTGGTCAATTCGGTTTTATTCAGATTGTAGCGCAGGGCGGAATCGTGGGCATATTCGGTTTTAGAGCCAAACGGCACATAAACGCCCAATCCGACGGCCACATCGTCGTTCACTTTGTAGGCACCATAGATATGCGGGGCAAACACCAAATCTTTTGCGATTTTACCGCTGCCGCTGCTGTTGTTTACGGTGGCGCCGCCGTTATAAACGGCTTGGCCTTCATTGTATTTCACGCTGGGAGACACGAGATTTAAGGAAGCTGAAATTTCGGAGCTTTCCAGCTTGGTCAAGCCGGCGGGGTTGTAAAACAGGGTGGACGCATCGGCGGCTTCGGCAGCGGCGGCATTGGCGGTGCTCTGCGCCGAAACGGACTGGGTACCGAAATGATAACCGGAGGCGTGTGCCTGCACGGCAAATACTGTGCCGATGATCACGGGAAGATAGCGTTGTGTGTGTTTCATAGCTTCAAACCAATCAAAAAGAAATCGGGCGGAAATATTTGCGAAACTGCTCAATGCAATCGCTGTTCTATCACGCAGCAAACAGCCGGTTCGCGAAAGTTTCGGTTACTCCGTTATAGTGATTTGTTATGCAAAATTAGTGTAGGCGCTCAATTCTATAACACTTCTTTTCACTTTATGCGATATTTTTCACTAGGCAGGCCGTCTGAACGATGCTTTGTTGTTTTCTGCCTACCCTCCGTAGCATTGAACCGGAAAAGGCTTGAAAAAGCCACACAGGCCGTCTGAAAGAATTTTTTCAGACGGCCTGTGCGGTTGAATCATATTTCGTGTTTATTCGTCGGCGCTTTTATCGCCGCCGCGGCGCGAAAAGTTGATACCGAGCTGTTTCAGTTTTCGGTAAAGGTGGGTGCGCTCCAAACCGACTTTCTGGGCCACCCTGCTCATGTTGTGGCTTTCCTGTACGATATGGTATTCGAAATAACGGCGCTCCAATTCTTCGCGCAATTCGCGTAACGGCATATTAAAGTTGAACCCGCCCACCATCTCGGAAACCGGTGCACGGTTCATCTGCCCGAGCACGGAGCCTACCGCCTGCTCGTCCACTTCGCCGCCTTCCGCGCCCAACGCGAGGTTTTTCACCACACCGCGCAATTGCTCGAAGTTGCCCGGCCAATCGTATTGGCGCAGGATATTCAATGCGGCGGTACTGAATTTGACCGGCGTGATTTTCTGCGTTTCGGCCAACTCGCTCAGAATCCGCTCAACCAAAAACACCATATCATCGGGCTGGCTGCGCAGCGGCGGAATTTTGATCATGCAGGCCGACAAGGCTTCTTGCAGCTTGGCGTCGACAACCGGATTTTCGGCCGTTTCGCTTTGCTGACTGGCGGCGCAGATGATGCGCACGTTGCTGCGTTCGGCTTTACTCAACAAAAACGCAATGCCCTGTTGCAGGCTTTTGCTGTATTCGGAAATATCGCCGAGATACAGTATGCCGCCTGCCGCTTTTTGCAGCAGCTCCATCGGGATATCGACGATATGCTCGGTTTTGCCCGGCTCCACCCACGGATTGCCGTTTTTTTGGAAATAACGGGCCACCAACCCGAACGGTGAGCCGCTCTCGCCGGTTAGCAGCACGGGTTTGTTTTGTTTGATTGCCGGTTCCAGCGCTCGGTTAAGCTCTTGAATCGACGGGCTGTTGCCGAGTTTGTCGAGCGACAGCCCGGCTGCGGCCTGCATTTCGCCGTATTTCAGGGCGCGGTCAACCGTGCTCAGCAATTTTTGCAGTGCAATGGGTTTTTCGAGAAAATCCAGCGCACCGATTTTGGTGGCCTCAACGGCGGTGTCGATGCTGGCGTGACCGCTCATCATTACCACCGGCATGGTGAGCTGGCCGTTTTTCGCCCATTCTTTCAAAAGGGTAATGCCGTCGCAGTCGGGCATCCAGATGTCGAGCAGCACCATCGCCGGACGGGTTTGGTGGCGGAGCTGGCGCGCTTCTTCGGCATTTTCGGCCAACGTAACGGTGTAGCCTTCGTCTTGAAGGATTTCCGAGAGCAGGTCGCGGATGCCGATTTCGTCGTCCACAATCAAAATATCACTACTACGCATAAGCTTCTACCAATCTGGGCAAGACTATTCTGACACACGCGCCGCCTTCCGCCGGATT
>JBHALY010000032.1:0-2946 GCA_041827905.1 Neisseria dentiae | reverse complement strand
TTTGGCTTAAGCCGCTGCTGTCGGTGTGGTGGTAGCCCATATATTGGTAGAAAAACGGCACGATGGTAACAATCATCAGCACCCGCAGCGAATGGGCGGACACCACTTTGGCAACCTGTGCGCCTTGTTGGTCGGCCATATTGGCCATTTCGCTGGCACCGCCCATGGCCGAGGCATACCACGCGGTGGTGAAATCCACGCCAGCATAACGATAGACCAGTATGCTGCCGATAATGCCCAGAGCTATCGAAAACGCCATACCGAAAACCAGCAGCGGCCAATGCGCCAGCAACACCCCCGCCATCTGCGGCGTAAAATACAAGCCGAGCGAAGTGCCGATAACGGCCAGCCCCGCCTTGCGGCCAAAAGAGGGTGCTTTCACCGGCACGTTGTTCAGGCTTAACACGGCGGTGGCCAGCAGCGAACCGAGCAGCCACGGAATCGGCAGTTTCAGCGCTTCGGCCGCCAACGCGCCCGCCAAAGCGGCGGCGAAGCCGGGCAGGTAGCGCAAAACGGTGTTCATGGTCGGGCATCTCCGGTAGGGTGCAAATTTATTTGGTAATGATACGGAATATAATAAAGGCCGTCTGAAAAGTTTTCAGACGGCCTTTATATCGTCAGGCGGCTTTGCGGCGGCGCAGCCAGCGGTAAACCGGCAACAGCACCATAAAGCCCGACAGTACCCACAACGACAAGGTGATCGGGCCGTGGAACAGAATGCCTATGTCGCCCTGCGAAATCGACAGCGCGCGGCGCAGGCTGGACTCCATCAGCTCGCCCAACACATAACCCAGAATCAGGGCGGAAAGCGGGAAATTCAGCTTACGCAGCATATAGCCCAAAATACCCAAGCCGATCATCAGCACCAAATCGAACGTGGTGCTGTGAATCGCATACACGCCCACGAAGCTCACCGCTGCGATGGCCGGAATCAGGATATAGTTGGGGATATTCAACAGCTTGGCAAAAAAGCCCACCAGCGGGATATTCAGCGCCAGCAGGATGACGTTGCCGATAAACAGCGAAGCAATCAAACCCCAAACGATATCGGGCTGTTCGCTGAACAGTTGCGGGCCGGGGGTGATGTTGTAGAGCGTTAACGCGCCCATCATCACCGCCGTGGTGCCTGAGCCGGGCACGCCCAGCGTGAGCATGGGGATAAACGAACCACAGGCCGAAGCATTGTTGGCCGCTTCGGGAGCAGCGATACCGCGCAGGTCGCCCTCGCCGAACGTGCCGTTTTTGCCGGCGATTTTTTTCTCGTTGGTGTACGACATCGCGCTGGCAATCGTTGCACCCGCGCCGGGCAGCACGCCGATAAAGAAACCGGCCACACCGCTGCGGATAATCGCACCCATGCTGAACATCAGTTCTTTCAGATTGAAGAGCGCACGTTTGCCCTGCGTCAGCGCTTTTTGGCCACTTTCGGTATGCTCCAGCATAATCAGGATTTCGCTGATGCTGAAAAAGCCGATTACGATGGTGGTGAACTGGATGCCGTCTGAAAGGTTGACCGAATCGAAGGTGAAACGGTAAACGCCGGTAACCGCGTCCATGCCCACCATCGCCAATCCCAAGCCGATTAAGGCCGAAACGGCGGTTTTAACCGGTTGGTCGCCCACCAGGCCGCTCAAACAGGTGATGGCGAACACCATCAGCACGAAATATTCGGCAGGGCCGAATGCAATCGCCCAATGCGCCAGCAGCGGTGCGAACAAAACCACGCCCACGGTGGCGATGGTGCTGCCGATAAACGAGCTGGCGGCAGAGAGCGAAAGCGCAATGCCCGCCTTGCCCTGTTTGGCCAGCGGATAGCCGTCAAGCGTGGACATAATCGCCGCCGCATCGCCCGGCACGTTGATCAGAATCGCCGAAATGCGCCCGCCGTATTCGCAGCCCAAATACACCGCAGCCAAAAGAATCAGCGCCGATTCGGGCGGCAGGCCCAACGCAAAGGCAAACGGCAGCAACAGCGCCACACCGTTAATCGGCCCCAAGCCCGGCAGCATGCCGACGATGGTGCCGATAAACGCGCCGATCAGCGCCAGCAGCAGGTTTTGCGGCAGCAGCGCCACCTCAAAGCCCGACATCAAATATTGCAAAGTTTCCATTTATATCCGCCTTTCAACCGAAAAAGCCCAAGGGCAGCGGCACATCGAAGGCCAGATCGAACAGCGCGTAAAACAGCGCACCCAAAACAATGCCCGACACCGCGCAGGGCAGCGTGCGCCCGCCGAACAGTTTGCCGACGCCGAACGACATCAGTGCGGTGGCGAGCGGAAAGCCCAGCACTTCGAACAACACGGCATAAGCGCCCAGAAACACGATGCACAGGCCGACTTTTTTCAAAATGGCGGGGGTGTAGCCCAAATTGATGTATTCGCCGCGCGGCCGCACCACCAAAAACAGGCAGCACAAGGCCAAGAGCGAGAGAATCAGCACCGGATAGGGGCGCGGCCCCAGCGGGTCGTAAGACACCGGCGCGGTATAGCCGAAGGCCAGATAGAGTAATCCGAGCGTTGCCAAAAGCAGCGCGGCGGAAAACAAACGTTCGATTTTCATGAAGGTAAACTCCGTTTGCAGACAGAAAATTATTTTGTGCAACAGTAGTTTTTCAGACGGCCTTCGGTAAAAAAAAACAGGCCGTCTGAAAAAACGGCAACCGGAAACAACGGGTTTCCGGTTGCCTGTCGGGCTTACTTGGTCAGCTCGAACTCTTTAGACAACGCGCGCATTTCTTCGGTGGATTTTTCAACATACTGTTTCAGCTCGTCGCCCGTCAGCTCGAACGGCAACAGGTCGCGCTGGCTGCGCAGCTCGGCGAATTTCGGGTCTTTCAGCATGGCGTCGAAATGGGTTTTCCACCAGTTGTAGGATTCGTCGCTCACTTTCGGGCCCATGTAGTAGCCGCGGATAACCGGCCACTGCACGTCGAAGCCCTGCTCT
>JBHALY010000031.1:0-31207 GCA_041827905.1 Neisseria dentiae | reverse complement strand
TCAGACGGCCTGCTGATATATAATCAAATAATCGGACAAAACAACAAAAAACGGAACACACATTATGACCCCGGCCCCCGTAACCATTACTTCCTACAATATGCACAAAGGCATGTCGGCGCTTAACCGCAAGGTTCAGGTCGGCAGCATGGCCGAAGCCCTGCAAAGCCTCAATTCCGACATTCTGTTTTTACAGGAAGTGCAGGGCGAACACCAAAGCCGCAGCGCCAAACTGCCCGATTTCCCCCACCTGCCGCACTACGACATCATCAGCGAGCACCTTGCGTTTAACAGCAGCTACGGCAAAAACGCCATCTTTCCCGAACGGCACCACGGCAACGCGATTCTCAGCCATATGCCCATCGACACCCGCCACAACCTCAACATCAGCGTCAACAAACTCGAGCAGCGCGGCGTTTTGCATTGCGAAATCCTACCCGAAAACTGGAACGTGCCGCTGGTTTGCCTGTGTGCCCATCTCAACTTGCGCGAACCCGACCGCTTAAAGCAATACCAGGCGATTTTCGACTACGTTACCCGCCAGGTCGATCCCGAAAGCCCGCTGATTATCGCCGGCGACTTCAACGACTGGCGCTACAAATCCGCCGCCTCGCTCGGCAATGCCCTGAATTTGCAGGAAGTGTTTGTCGACGAAAACGGCAAACGCCCCAAAACCTTCCCCTCGCGTCTGCCGATTCTCAGCCTCGACCGCATCTACACCCGCAACCTCGAAGTGGTGGAAGCGCAAATCCACCGCAGCAAACAATGGCAGCGCCTGTCCGACCACCTGCCCTTAAGCGTGAAAGTGCTGCCGCGCATCAAACAGCCATAACACCTCCGCATCAAACCGAGGCCGTCTGAAATACCCAACCAACGTCATACTCGGGCTTGACCCGAGTATCTCTATTTTTTTCGAAACAATGAGATGCTCGGGTCAAGCCCGAGCATGACGCAGAAGTTTTAAAATGCCGGCACAGCCTGCAAAGATCCCGGCCTTTTCCTTTGCCAACCACCCTCAAAACCGCTATCCTTTCTCCTTTTTTTGCATTCCTCGAAAACACCTATGAACATCACCCAGATTCTCGCCGCCGAACTCTCCGCCACCGCCGCCCAAATCACCGCCGCCGTAGAGCTGTTGGACGACGGCGCCACCGTGCCCTTTATCGCCCGCTACCGCAAAGAAGCCACCGGCGGCTTGGACGACAGCCAGCTGCGCACCCTCGCAGAGCGCCTTACCTACCTGCGCGAACTCGAAGAGCGCAAACAAACCGTATTAAAAAGCATCGAAGAGCAAGGCAAGCTCACGCCCGAATTGCAGGCGGCCATCGAAGCGGCCGACAACAAAACCGCGCTCGAAGACCTCTATCTGCCCTACAAACCCAAACGCCGCACCAAAGCGCAAATCGCCCGCGAAAACGGCCTACAGCCCTTGGCCGATTCATTATTGGCCGACCAAAACCAAGACCCCGAAGCCGCCGCGCAAGGCTATCTCAACGAACAAGTGCCCGATGCCAAAGCCGCACTCGACGGCGCGCGCGCCATTTTGATGGAACAGTTCGCCGAAGATGCCGAACTCATCGGCACTTTGCGCGAAAAACTGTGGAACGAAGCCGAAATCCACGCCCAAGTGATTGAAGGCAAAGAAACCGAAGGCGAAAAGTTCGCCGACTATTTCGACCACCGCGAAGCCGTGCGCACCATGCCCAGCCACCGCGCGCTGGCGGTATTGCGCGGCCGCAACGAAGGCATTCTTCAGACAGGCCTCAAATACCAGCCCGACGAAACCCCGATTACCGAACAGAGCGACTACGAAAAAATCATCGCCCAACATTTTCATATCAACCCTGAAAACAAATGGCTGCGCGACACCGTGCGCCTCACTTGGCGCGCCAAAATCTTCCTCTCGCTAGAGCTGGAAGCCTTAGGCCGCTTGAAAGAAAACGCCGACACCGATGCGATTACCGTGTTCGCCCGCAACCTCAAAGACCTGCTGCTGGCCGCCCCCGCCGGCCGCCTCACCACCTTGGGGCTAGATCCCGGCTACCGCAACGGCGTGAAATGTGCCGTGGTCAGCGACACCGGCAAACTGTTGGATACCGTGATTGTGTATCTGCACCAAGAAAACAATATGCTCGCCACCCTGGCCAAACTGATCAAACAGCACGGCGTGAAGCTGATTGCCATCGGCAACGGCACCGCCAGCCGCGAAACCGACAAAATTGCCGGCGAATTGGTGAAAGGCCTGCCGGAAATGAAGCTGCACAAAATCGTTGTTAGCGAGGCCGGCGCGTCGATTTATTCCGCCAGCGAGCTGGCCGCCAAAGAATTCCCCGAACTCGACGTCAGCTTGCGCGGCGCGGTTTCCATCGCCCGCCGCCTGCAAGACCCGCTCGCCGAACTCGTGAAAATCGACCCCAAATCCATCGGCGTCGGCCAGTACCAGCACGACGTCAACCAAACCCAGCTCGCCAAATCGCTCGATGCCGTGGTGGAAGACTGCGTGAACGCCGTCGGCGTGGATGTGAACACCGCCTCCGCGCCGCTGCTCGCCAGAATTTCAGGCCTAAACAGCACCTTGGCGCAAAACATCGTCGCCTACCGCGACGAAAACGGCGCGTTCGACAGCCGCCGCAAACTCCTCAAAGTACCGCGCCTCGGCGAAAAAACCTACGAGCAGGCCGCCGGATTTTTGCGCATCAACGGCGGCAAAGAACCGCTGGACGCCAGCGCCGTGCACCCCGAAGCCTACCCCGTCGTCGCCAAAATGCTCGACGACCTGCACATCAGCGCCGCCGACCTCATCGGCAACCGCGACAAAATCCGCCAAATCAAACCCGCCGCCTACACCACCGACCAATTCGGCCTGCCTACCATCATGGACATCCTCGCCGAACTGGAAAAACCCGGCCGCGACCCGCGCGGCGAGTTTCAGACGGCCACCTTTGCCGAAGGCATCAACGAAATCAGCGACTTACAAGCCGGCATGATTTTGGAAGGCGTGGTTTCCAACGTCGCCAACTTCGGCGCGTTTGTCGACATCGGCGTGCATCAGGACGGCCTCGTCCACATCTCCGCGCTCGCCGATCGTTTCGTGCAAGACCCGCGCGACATCGTCAAAGCCGGCGATGTGGTAAAAGTGAAAGTGCTGGAAGTCGACGCCGCGCGCAAACGCATCGCCCTGACCATGCGTTTGGACGACGAACCCGGCACCCAGGCCAAACGCAGCGACCGGCCGTCTGAAAACAACCGCAGAAATGATACCCGCAACGCCAAACCGCAACGGCAGGAAAAAGCGCCTACCAATTCGGCGATGGCGGATGCGTTTGCGAAGTTGAAGCGGTAGAATGTGGAGTGTTTAAGCTTGGAGTAAGAAAATATGGTGCTTAAAGAGCCTCAAATGAATATTTACGGTGAGATGGAGTTGTTGCCTCATGAAGTAAATGTTTGGAATAAATCAGTTAAAGTCGAAGAGAATAATTATTATTGGAAAAATGAGCCAATTATTACACCTGGCTTAAACGTGTTTTCTGATAATCCTATTGTAGTTGAGCTTTTTTGTGGGTGCGGGGGAACATCACTTGGGTTTGAAATGGCTGGTTATGAGATTGCTTTAGGATGTGACATCCATCAATTTGCGATCAAAACTTTTAAACATAATCATCCAAATGCATGGACAATTTTGGGTGATGTTAAAAAAATTGATCCATTGGAAATCAATAAAATTTTAGGGAATAGACAGATTGATGTTTTGATTGCTGGTGTGCCTTGCCAAGGATTTTCATTAAACAATCGCAAAAGACATGAAGATGATGAAAGGAATTTGTTGTATAAAGAATTTGTGAAATTTGTTGAGATATTACAGCCCAAGGCTATTGTATTAGAAAATGTTTCTGGAATGAGAAGCACAGGAACTTTTGTTACGGATATTGAACAAGATTTGTCTCGGGCTGGCAATATGGTTGTCAAAAGCCAATTGTTATCAGCTGCAAATTATGGGGTACCGCAAAAACGAAACAGATTATTATTTGTGGGTGTGAAAAATGCTGTTTTTGATTTTAATAAAATTATTAAAACACATGGTGAAACTACCGGAAAGCCTTATGTAACAATTAAAGAAGCGATTGGAGACTTACCATCTTTACAACCCAAAGAAAGTAAGGATTTCTATGCTACACCACCAGTATCAGAATATCAAAAATTGATGCGGGAAAACAGTAATGATATTTTAAGTTGTCATATTGCTCCAAATCATCCAGTCGATACCATTGAAAAAATTAAAAATACAAAACCAGGCGAACCAATGTACCCCAAATTTAAACAACGCATTCGCTTGGCTTGGGATATTCAAAGCCCAACGCAGGTATCGGGTGGTATTCGCCCACAATTTCAATTTGGACACCCGGAAGATAATCGTGGCTTGACGATTAGAGAACGTTGCAGAATTCAAAGTTTTCCTGATAGTTTCTATGTACATGGTGGCATTGTGCAAGGGAGAGTTCAAACTGGGAATGCTGTTCCACCATTATTAGCAAAAGCCGTTGCATTTGCTATAAAGGAGTATTTATGAAATATCGGATTTGGTATAGTACAGAAGCGTTTGCCAACTATGTTATTGACAATACAGATTTAAAATATAGAGAGACGGTAAAAAAGAAAATGTATGAAAGCGATGCAAAAAATACTAAAAATTTTCATACAATGCCTGACCATATTAAGAAAATTTTGTATTTAGACGCTCCCGATTTAATTGTAGAAATGAACCATGAACCGATTTTCTCGGTGGAGGTATCTACTGAAGCAGGAACAGGGCACAACGTTTTCCAAAGATTTGCCAGATTGGCAGCTTCGGTTGAAAATAATGTACCTGCTTTTTATATTTATCCAGAAGCGGTTGTGATTCAAAGAAAAAATAGCATTCGTTGGGATAAAATTAATCATCTCATTTTCAAAGCATTGAAAGATGTAATGCATATTTACCATATCCCGGCGCTATTTTATTATTTCCCAAGTGAATTTAAAACTAATCCAGATGTAAGAACATTAGATAATTTGAATAATGGCGGATTATTATTTGATAAGAATATTCAATACTCAGGTAGCCCATTATCTAGCGATGTGCAAATGCAGCAAATGTTTCTTGCAATGAATGAAGTGATTAGCACCTTTGAATCTGAAGGTATTATAGAAGGAAGAAGAAAGCTATTGGGAAAAAATATAATTAAAAATCATATTAATTATATGGATAGTGAGTACTTTAGTAAAGGAGGAGATAATAGCTCAAATAGCTCACCTTTGTCGGCAACTTTAAAAGTGCCTACGCAATATATAATAAATTATTTAGAAAGTAAAAATCATAAAATTGGTGAATTACTGAGAAGCCGAGAAGAAACCATTTTGTATAAAGTCGATGCAAAATTTCGTGGTGACCCTTATCCAGGAGCATTAGCAGCGATTGATTATTTACTTTGTCGAGAAGGAGTTACTTTCGAAGAGCGAAAATATAACTTGGTTTTAGTATGGTCAAATATAGAAATTGACGATAAAAATCAGGTCATTAAATTAATAGGTAAAAAAGGTAAAGTTAACGACTTTATTGACGCCGTACAAAAAAGCGAAAGTAAGAATTTATTATCTAGAGATTATAATGACTTAAAGAAAAAATACGAAATTCCACGCTATTATATGCAAGTTCGCTATGGCTCTACTTATTCAAAAGTTAAGCATATTCGTGTATTTTCATATTTTGCAGATGCAATTTTGTTTCCAGATGGTGAATTTTGGCGAGATGCATAATGATGAAAGAAGAAAGAGTTACACTAAATATTATCAAATGGTTGCAAGAAACTAATTGGGTAATTATTTGTTATGATTTTCCGCAAAGTGGCACAGGTATAATTTTACATCCAAGCAATGGTAAAATTAATGAAAAAAATAAAGGAGGAATTATTCCTGATATTATTGCAGTTAAAGATAATCAAGCAGTTTTCTTTGAAAATAAAGATAAGTTTGTATTGTCAGATTTTGAGAAAATCTATCTATTAAAAACAACATCAATTTATATCAATAGTTTATATAAATTGGTGGGGGATAGGAAATTGGCATATGGAATAGGAATTCCCAAACTATCTGAAAGTATAGATAAGGCACTTAATCACAAGGAAAAAGTAGATTTTATTGTAACTACAGATGATACAGGTGCAGTCTATATCAATTATGATTTACATCAAGTATTTTCTAGGAGTATCTAAAGAATAAGTTTAGCATCTCTTTTTTTAATGCTTTGTGTTTCTAAAGTAATTTTTAATTTTTCAAATGGCTGAAAATTATTTAATACTTTACACCACTTCCGATGGCCTCTCCCAGTTTGTGTTGTATGAATTGATTGATTTACTGAACCCTGTTTCTCCTGCCTTTTAGACGGCCTTGAATACCCCCAAACCCCTTATAATGCCGCACTTTAAACCCCACTCTCCCACCATGACCGCCCTACCGCCCCGCCGCCTTTCCGTCGCGCCCATGCTCGATTGGACCGACACCCACTACCGCTATATGGCCCGCCAGATCACGCGCCATACTTGGCTTTACAGCGAAATGATCAATGCCGGCGCCATTATCCACGGCGATAAAAACCGTTTTTTAAAGTTTAACGAAGGCGAGCAGCCGGTTGCCCTGCAATTGGGCGGCAGCGAGCCGGCCGATTTGGCGCAGGCGGCCAAGGCGGGCGAGGCTTACGGCTACAACGAAATCAACCTCAACTGCGGCTGCCCCAGCCCGCGCGTGCAGAAAGGTGCGTTCGGCGCCTGTTTGATGAACGAAACCGCGCTGGTGGCCGACTGCCTCAACGCCATGCAGGATGCGGTGCGGATTCCCGTAACCGTTAAACACCGCATCGGCATCGACCGTCAAAACGAATATGCAGTCGTGCGCGACTTTGTGGGTACGCTTTCCGTTCAGACGGCCTGCACCACTTTTATCGTTCATGCCCGCAACGCCTGGCTCGACGGCCTTTCGCCGAAAGAAAACCGCGAAGTGCCGCCGTTGAAATACGATTATGTTTACCGCCTCAAGCGCGATTTTCCCGATTTGGAAATCATCATTAACGGCGGCATCACCACCAACGAAGAAATCGCCGCGCATTTGGAACACGTCAACGGCGTGATGGTCGGCCGCGAGGCCTATCATAATCCGATGGTGATGCGCGAATGGGACAGGTTGTTTTACGGCGGCAGCGAAGCACCCGTTGCCTATGCCGATTTGGTGGAAAAGCTGTTCCGTTACAGCCGCGCGCATATCCGATCCGGCAACGGCGCCACGCTCCGCCACACCGCCCGCCATTATCTCGGCCTGATGCACGGCCTGAAAAACGCCCGCGTATGGCGGCGTATGCTTTCCGATGCCTCGCTTTTGAAAAACAACGACGGCAGCCTGATTCTCGAAGCGTGGCAGGAAGTGGCGAAAGCCAACGGTTTGGATTAACCGCCCTATCCGCGCCCGTCATCATTTTTACACTATCCGATCCTGCCTGATGCCGCCGACAAACACGCTGATGATTGTCAACCACCTGAGAATATGTTATAAATCTTAGGCAATTTACTCTAAAAAATATCGCACCAAGAGGATATATGGCACACAGCACATTGGCAAACCAGCCGGTTCATATGGATACGGCTGATTTTTTACGACACATCGAAGCAGCTTTCAAACGCATTTTTTCAGACGGCCTCAACCTGATGCACTATCTGCCCGAAAACAAATGGCTAGAGCTGAAGCGTGCGGGGCTGCTGTTGCCGTTTTTGGCCGAGCGGCACGGCGGCAGAAAAAGCAGCCAGTTTGAAATCCAAGAAGTTTTGCGCATCGCCGGACATTACGGCGTGCCCGTTACCCTGCGCACCGGCATCGAAGGCGCGCTGGTATTGCAGCCTTTAATTGAGTTCGGCAACCCGCAGCAAATCGAAACCGGCCTGAAGCTGATTTTCGACGGCGAAGGCGGCGGCTTGGCCATTACCGAGCCGGAAACCTCCGGCGCCGCCATTGCGCGCGAAATGCAGTCTTATTATGAATATCAGGATGACGGCACCGTTTACGTGCACGCCGTTAAATATTGGCAGGGCAACTCACAAAGCGATTTTCTGCTGGTGGCCGCCAAAGAGCGCAAAAACGGCAAATTGTCGAAAACCATCAATCTGTTGCTGGTGCCCAAGCAATATATCCGCTACGAAACCCTGAAATCGGAAGGTTTACGTGCGGTGCGCTATGCGGTCAACCGCATCGATGCGGCCATTCCCGCCGATTGCGTGATGAAACTTTCGGAAAACGAAGCCGCCGGCCTGCGCGCCTTTCAAAACATCTTTATCCGCAGCCGCCTGCAACTGGTGGGCATGACCCACGGCGTGATGGAATACATCATCGAAAACTTGCGCCGCTTCGTGGTGAACGACATCAAATTCGTTGATCACGAACGCCGCCAAATCATGAAACGCCATGCCGTTTCGCAACTGCTCTACCGCTTCACCTGCCGCCATGTTACGCCCGACCAAGCCGTTGCCCATCAGCTGATGGAAGCCAACATCATCAAAACGCTGGCCACAGAATACACCTACGGCGCGGCGCAGATTTTGCAGAAACTGCTCGGCGCCAAAGGCTTTGAGCGCGGCCACCCTGCCAGCAACGTCGCTATCGACATCCGCCCTTTCACCATTTTCGAAGGGCCGAATGATATGCTGTATGCCGAAATCTACGACCAATTCATCCGTGCCACCCATCAGGAAAAATCGCAAGGCATCAAACCCGATAAAAACCAAACCCTGCTGCAACGCCTGCTGTCCGATCACCGCTTCGCCTCCGTGCGCCTGCCCGAACGCGCCGAAGTGCCTGCCGACATCG
Organism: Neisseria dentiae; assembly: GCA_041827905.1. Taxonomy (GTDB): domain Bacteria; phylum Pseudomonadota; class Gammaproteobacteria; order Burkholderiales; family Neisseriaceae; genus Neisseria; species Neisseria dentiae_B. The sequence continues at coordinate 22,324 of JBHALY010000031.1, read as the reverse complement.
CCGGTTTTCTGCAACAGTACCGCTTGGGCGAAGCCGATGCCGCCGAAAAAGTGTTTCTCGGCAAAATCATTGCCCGGCTGTTTGTGTGGACACAGGCCGACAGCGAAGATGCCGCCGCCCTGCTGTTAACCGATGTGCGCAAAGATATGTTGGATTGCCAAGAGCTTAGCGGATAACGCAACGGTAGGATTGTTTGTATCCACGTTACACTGCGGCAACTACAGAGGCCGTCTGAAAAAATATTTCAGACGGCCTCTGTAGTTGCCGCATCTTTCTTATCCGCTCAAACCCCTTTTGCCAGCACATCCAGCAAAATTTCCCAGCATTCGGCCACCGTGGCGGTTTCCACCCGCTCCCACGGCGTATGCGCGCCTTCTATGGTGGGGCCGAAGGAAATCATTTCCACATCAGGCAGGCGTTGCTGCATCAGGCCGCATTCCAAACCGGCGTGCAGCACTTCGGTTTTCGGTTCGCGCCCCAAGCGGGCGGCAAACACGGGTTGGGCGGCGGCGAACAGTTTCGACGAAGCGTCGGGTTTCCAGCCTGGGTAATCGCCGTCGAGCAGCAGCTCGGCGCCGCTTAAATCCGCAATGGCGGCCAGTTGGCGGCCAAGGGCGTTTTTCGGCGTTTCCAACAGCGAACGCATCAGCAGGCAAACGTGCAGCTGCTCTGCGTTGGTGTCGGCCACGCTCAGGCATATCGAGGTTTCCACTACACCGGAGAAATCGTCGCTCCAGCGGATAACGCCGTCGGGCAAGGCGCACAGCAAATCCACGGCACGGCGGCCGCTTTCGGTGCTGAACGCAAGGCCGTCGTGCGCAATGTTTTCGGCACGGATAAACAGCTTGCCGCCGTGTGCGCCCAATTCTGCGCGTGCCTGCCGTGCGGCTTCGGCCAGCAATGTGTGCAGCGCATCAGCCTGCTGCGGCGGCAACACAATTTCGGCACAGGCCTCGCGCGGAATCACATTGCGCAAGCGACCGCCGTGCAATGCGGCCAAACGCCAATCAAGGCCGTCTGAAAAGCGTTTGAGTGTGTCGGCCAACAGCTTTATGGCGTTGCCGCGGCCGCGGTGGATATCGATGCCCGAATGGCCGCCCAACATTCCGCCCACGGTGATGCGCCAGCGCTGCCCTGCCGCAGCCTGCTGCATCAGCGGCAGCGACAGCTCGGCATCGCGGCCGCCGGCACACCCCAGATAAATGCTGCCGTGCTCTTCGCTGTCGAGATTGAGCAGATAGCGCCCCTGCAAATAATCGGCACGCACGGCGCGCACGCCGCCCATGCCGGTTTCTTCTTCCACCGTCAGCAACACTTCCAGCGGCGGGTGGGGAATATCGTCGGCAAAAGCCACCGCCAGCGCCATGGCCGCACCGATGCCGTTATCGGCACCGAGCGTGGTTTGGTCGGCATACACCCAACCGCCTTCGATGCGGGGTCGGATGGGATCGCGACTGAAATCATGTGCCGATTCGGGCGTTTTCTGCGCCACCATATCGATATGCGCCTGCAAAATCACGCCGCTTTTAGCAGCCATGCCCTCACCGCAGGCCGGTTTGCGCAAATAAATATTGCCTTTTTCGTCTTGGCGCGCCCCCAGCCCTTTGGCGCGTGCGCGTTCCATAATCAGAGCGGCCAGCGCGGCTTCTTGGTAGGTGGGGTGCGGCACGGCGCAAATGTCGGCAAACCATTGCCAAACGGGTTGTGGGGAAAGTTGTCGGATAGGCATCAATCAATCCTTCTATAGCGAAACAAAGTGGGTTTCAGACGGCCCTGCCGTATAATGAGCTGAAAACGGAGGACGATAATGGAACGTGAAAAAATTTATTATGCGGCAGTGATTTTGATTTCGGCGGTTTCCATTCTGCTCAGCCCGTTTTTTTATGTACGCCGCACACGCAGGCCGCAAAACGGGCGCCCCGCCGAACGCCGCTGGCGCGCGGTGATTGCCGGCAATATATTGATGGTGCTGGTGTTGTTGGCTGTGTGGTGGTTTTGGCTGCGGCAGGCATTATAACGCGCGCCGGTATTGCCCGTTTGATTTTCAGACGGCATACTGCACACTTCACGTTACGGAAAACAAACCATGAACAATATTACCCGCCTGTTTGCCGCCGCCCTGCTCTCTGTCGGCGCATTATCCGCACAAGCCGCACCGGTTTACGAGTGCATTCAAAACGGGCAGCGCGTTTATACGCAAAACCCCGGAGGCAACTGCCAAAAAGCCGATATCGGCAGAGTCGGCCTATATTCGTCTTCACCTGCACCTGCCGTCCAACCGCAAACGCCCGCACAGGAAAACCGCCCTGAAAACCGCGCTGCCGACTCAAACCAAACACAGCGCCAAGCCGCCCGGCAGCAGCTCGAGCAGGCGCAAAAAGCGCTGGAAGACGGCAAACAGGTGCGCTACGGTAACGAGCGCAATTATGTGCGCTACCAACAGCGTATCCAAAGCCTTGAGGCGGCGGTTAGCGACGCGCAGCAAAAGCTTGATGCGCTGGATAAAACCGATGAATCCGCACCCGAGGCTTTTCGCTAAAGGCAAACCGACCAGCCTTTGAAAGGCTGAAAATTTAAGCGGCGCTGGAAGGCGCCGTTTTTAATTATTGGTTTAGCAACAAAAATGCCTGGGCCAAGCCGAATCTGACAGAAGCAGTATATAAAACAGATTTTAATCTCCAACCTGCAACTATTCCTCAAACAAATCCACATCAAACAAATCCGGTTCCTGCACGCGCATAGCGCAATCCACCTCCACCGCTTCGGTAACGCGGCAACAGCACGGCAAAATTTCGCCCGGCGCGATAAACGCCAGCGGAAAGTTATCATATTCCACCCTGCCCGACACAATTTTCATGCGGCACGAACCGCAATAGCCGCTGCGGCATTGGTATTCGACCTCATGGCCGGTACGCTCCAGCCCCTCCAGCAGGGTTTCATCCTGCCGAAGCTCGAAACTCTTGTCGCGTGTGGTGATTAAAACCATAAAAAAATCCACTTGTGTGTGGCCTGTTTACCATATTGTTTTCAGACGGCCAATCAATTTGAAAAAGGTTTCAGGCCGTCTGAACATCTACGGCACAATCCGCAGGTTTTCAGACGGCCTGTTTGTTAGGATGGAAATTAAAGCTCGAAATCGCCCAAATCGTCGGCATTCACTTCGGCATCAATCTGCCCGATCAGGTAAGACGAAATTTCCACTTCCTGCGGCGCCACCTGCACGTTGTCGGACGACAGCCAAGCGTTAATCCACGGAATCGGGTTTTGGGTGGCGTTTTCAAATGCCGGTTTCAAGCCCACCGCCTGCATACGAAGATTAGTAATATAGTCAACGTATTGGCTGAGAATTTCTTTGTTCAGGCCGATCATCGAACCGTCTTTAAACAGATATTCCGCCCATTCCTTCTCTTGCAGGGCGGCTTTTTTAAACAGCTCGAAACATTCCTGCTCCAATTCGACGGCGATTTCCGCCATTTCGGCTTCGTCCGCGCCGCTGCGCATCAGGTTCAGCATATGCTGCGTGCCGGTAAGATGCAGGGCTTCGTCGCGCGCAATCAGTTTGATGATTTTGGCGTTGCCCTCCATCAGCTCGCGCTCGGCAAAAGCAAACGAGCAGGCAAACGACACATAAAAGCGGATGGCCTCCAGCACGTTTACGCACATCAGGCACAAATACAGCTTTTTCTTCAACTCGCGCAGGCTCACGCGCACGGTTTTACCGTCGAAACGGTGCTCGCCTTCGCCGAACAGGTTGTAATACTGCGTGTATTCGATCAAATCATCGTAGTAACAGGCAATATCTTCGGCACGGGCGATGATATATTCGTTATCGACGATATCGTCGAACACCACCGACGGGTCGTTAACGATATTGCGGATAATGTGGGTATAGCTGCGCGAGTGGATGGTTTCGCTGAAGCTCCAGGTTTCAATCCACGTTTCCAGTTCGGGAATCGACACCAACGGCAGCAGCGCCACATTGGGGCTGCGCCCCTGAATCGAATCGAGCAGGGTTTGATATTTCAAGTTACTGATAAAAATATGCTTTTCATGATCGGGCAGGTTTTGGTAATCGATACGGTCGCGCGACACATCGATTTCTTCCGGCCGCCAGAAAAACGACAGCTGCTTTTCAATCAGCTTTTCAAAAATTTCATATTTCTGCTGGTCATAACGCGCCACATTCACCGGCTTGCCGAAAAACATCGGCTCGGTTAAAGCGTTGTTTTTTTCTTTGCTGAATGTGCTGTATGACATGATTAGGTGTTCGCAGGACATGGCTAGGTCTCTTTAATTTAACTGGTAATTTAAAAGATAGATTGTTTTTGGTTTTCGGAGAATCTTTCAAGTAGCCTTGAGACCAGACTGCCTGAAAATATTGAATTAGTAATGTAAATTTTTTATGGTAGATACCATACTTTTAAGGATTCAGTTCAACTGAAACAGCTAATTCATCATCATTTCCGTGTAGAAGGGAATCTAGGTTTGGATTCAGGCAACAGGTTTATCCATAAATTTCCAATATACTGCCGATGGATTCCTGCCTACGCAGGAATGACATCAGAGGTTTCATATTGGGCGCAAGCCCAATATTTTTTGTAGTTTAAGTTTCAGACAGCTATGGGATTTCCGTAGACCATCTTGAAGTTTGTCTCGTAGAATAAGTACGAAGATAATATTTAGCTTACTTCATCCTTCATCATCTTTACTCAGGTTGGTATTGTTGATAGGTGGTGTATAAGATTCAAAAGCGAGGCGAGTTAGAGAAGTGTTCTCTGTAGCAGTCACCATATCAAAATCTACACTCAAATGCCCTTCTCTTGTAATTGGGGCTGAATTTGAAGGATTGGGAGCCATTTGTTGAGATCCTGGTGGAGTAGGATTTTTTGTAGTCATGAAGTTATCCAATCAATTTAATAAAAAATAAAATTAACATCGAAGAAACTATTAGAATTATAAATTTCTTCATCCTTTTAGACGCTGATCGAATTTTATTCTGTTTTATTTCAATAGAACCTTCCATGTAGTTAATAGCTTCTTGATATGCTGTGATTAAAACAATATATTTGTATTCAGTTGAGTTGGTTTCTCCTTGAGATTTTAATTGAATAAGTAAGTCTGGCATTCTCCTTGTTTTAACAAAATCTAAACAGTCTAAAAGTAAAAAAATAATTTTAAAACCATACCTACCAATAAGAATTAAGTTGCCTATAAATACTAAGGATAATAAGCTGACCAAATCCAGTGGATTAAAATTGAATTTCAATTTATCAATAAATGAACTGGCTAGAATTGTAAACAAACCAGCAATAAAAATTGATATTACAACCAAGTATTTATTTGCTTTTTCATCACAATTCCTAATGGTATCGATATAAACAGAATATTCATGTTGTAATATATTCAGCGAAATATCGTATTTTTCTGACCAATCAGATAAATCTTTTTCATCAAGATTAACCTCGCTCATGATTACGTCCTAGTTAAATCTTACACGCCCCGCCCGCGCAGCCGTCGTCTTGGATATCGGTCTGCGTATCGTCGGCACCGTCGCGGGTGTTGTGGTAATACAGGGTTTTCAGGCCGAATTTATAGGCGGTGAGCAAATCTTTCAGCAGCTGCTTCATCGGCACGCGGCCGCCTTCGAAGCGTTGCGGGTCGTAGCTGGTATTGGCGGAAATGGCCTGGTCGACGAATTTCTGCATCACGCCCACCAGTTTCAAATAGCCGTCGTTGGAAGGCATCTGCCACAACAGTTCGTATTGGTTTTTCAGTCGCTCGAATTCGGGCACTACCTGTTTCAAAATGCCGTCTTTCGAGGCTTTTACCGAAACCAGTCCGCGCGGCGGTTCGATGCCGTTGGTGGCGTTGGCGATTTGCGAACTGGTTTCAGACGGCATCAGGGCGGTTAGGGTGGAATTACGCAGGCCGTGTTTGACGATGTCGGCGCGCAGGCCCTCCCAATCCAGATGCAGCGGCTCTTGGCAGATGGTGTTCAAATCCTTTTTATAGGTATCGACGGGCAGTTTGCCTTGCGCATAAGTAGTTTCGTTAAACGCCGGGCAGGTGCCGAATTCTTGGGCGAGTTGCACCGAGGCTTTGAGCAGGTAATATTGAATCGCTTCAAAAGTGCGGTGGGTTAAGCCGATGGCGGAGTCGTCGCTGTATTTCACACCGTTTTTGGCCAGATAGTAGGCGTAGTTGATTACGCCGATGCCGAGGGTGCGGCGGTTCATGGTGGCGTGATAGGCAGCTTTAACGGGATAGTCTTGATAATCGAGCAAGGCATCGAGCGCACGCACGACCAAATCGGCCAAGCCTTCGAGTTCGTCTAAACTATCCAGCGCGCCAAGGTTGAAAGCCGACAGGGTGCACAGGGCGATTTCGCCGTTTTCGTCGTTGATGTCGTTTAACGGCTTGGTCGGCAGCGCGATTTCCAAACACAGGTTGGACTGGCGCACCGGTGCCACTTTTGGGTCGAACGGACTGTGGGTGTTGCAATGGTCGACGTTTTGGATGTAGATGCGGCCGGTGCCGGCGCGTTCCTGCATCAGCAGCGAAAACAGCTCGGTGGCGGGCACCACGCGCTTGCGGATGGCGGGGTCTTGCTCGTATTGGGTATAGAGGCGCTCGAATTCGTCTTGGTCGGCGAAGAAAGCGTCATACAGGCCGGGCACTTCGTGCGGCGAAAACAGGGCGATATCGCCGCCTTTAATCAGGCGGGTGTAGAGCAGGCGGTTAATCTGCACGCCGTAATCAAGATGGCGCACGCGGTTGTCTTCCACGCCGCGGTTGTTTTTCAGCACCAAGAGGCTTTCCACTTCGATGTGCCACAGAGGGTAGAACAAAGTGGCTGCACCGCCGCGCACGCCGCCTTGCGAGCAGGATTTAACGGCGGCTTGGAACATTTTGAAAAACGGAATGCAGCCGGTGTGCTGCGCTTCGCCGCCGCGGATTTCGCTGCCCAAACCGCGGATGCGGCCGGCGTTGATGCCGATGCCCGCGCGTTGGGAAACGTATTTCACAATGGCGCTGGTGGTGGCGTTGATGGAATCGAGGCTGTCGTCGCACTCAATCAACACGCAGCTCGAAAATTGGCGCGTGGGCGTGCGCACGCCGCTCATAATCGGTGTGGGCAGGGAAATTTTGAAGGTGGAAACGGCATCGTAAAAGCGTTTCACATAATCCAAGCGGGTGGCCTTCGGGTATTTGGCAAACAGGCACATCGCCACCAATACATACAGAAACTGCGGGGTTTCGTAGATTTGACGGGTTACGCGGTTTTGCACTAGATATTTGCCTTCAAGCTGTTTGACTGCGCCGTAAGAAAAGGTCATATCGCGGTCGTGATCGATATAGGCGTTTAGTTCGTCGAACTCTTCGCGGCTGTAATCGGCCAGCAGGTGGCGGTCGTATTTGCCCGCTTCGGTGAGTTTGGCGACATGGTCGTAAAGGTGGGGCGGCTCGAATTGGCCGTAGGCGATTTTGCGCAGGTGGAAAATCGCCAGGCGGGCGGCCAGGTATTGGTAATCGGGTGTTTCCTGCGAGATCAGGTCGGCCGCGGCCTTGATGATGGTTTCGTGGATGTCGTCGGTGCGGATGCCGTTGTAAAACTGGATATGCGATTTCAGCTCCACCTGCGATACGGAAACATTGTTCAACCCTTCCGCCGCCCAGTTGATTACGCGGTGGATTTTATACAGGTCTATTTCTTCCAAACGCCCGTCGCGCTTGGTCACTTTCAGGTTGGTTGGTGCGTTCATCGGCTTATCCTAAAATTGGGCAAAAACACAAGATACGGTAGTATTGCATCGAGAGAGACACAATATACTGTATTTCAAAAAACACTACCAGTCTTGACAAGCCGCTTGCGATGAAGTTCTGCCTTCCCTTTCTACCGCACACGCTGCGAACGTATCCGCTTGTCGGTTCGCACTTGAAACACCCCTGAAAACAGTTTGCCGCCGCAAAACAATATCTTGCCTGCCGATAAGAATGTTTCGCAACAAACGCCCTACCCTGCGGCAGCCTGCCGTGCCAAAAAATCTTTCCGGCCGAATGCTTGAAAAATCACGGTGGTGCCGGTTGGTTCCCAATGGAAGCACCATTTGTAAATAATTGTTAATTTACAAATAATATGACATTCGTGTTGCGCCTATAAATCAAACTTGAGGCCGTCTGAAAACACCTGCTTGTGCAGAAACTGCACAACGTGTTTTTCAGACGGCCTCAATATCATTTTTGCATCACAACAACGGACTCATCAGGCGCACGGTGTTTTCCACCAAGCCCCACCATCTGGCGCGCTGCTGCCATTTTTTTATGCTCACATAACGGCTGCTGTTCAGATATTGCTGTTGTAAATCAATCACCTGGCCGGTGATGGTTTTATCGTAAACCGCCAGACTGATTTCGAGATTCAGGAAGAAGCTGCGCATATCCATATTCACCGTGCCGAAGAGCGTGTAGCCTTCGTCGATGGTCATGGTTTTGGCGTGCAGCAGCCCGCCTTCAAACAGGGCGATTTTCACCCCCGCTTTCAACAACATGGGATAATAGGCGCGCGATGCGTAGCGCACCATCAGCGAATCCACTTTGGCCGGCAATATCAGGGTAACGTCCACCCCGCGCTTGGCGGCGGTGGTAAGCGCCATCAGCAGCGGATCGTCGGGCACGAAATACGGTGTGGTGATGACGATTTTGCGGGTGGCGGAATAAATGGCGCTGATAATGGTTTCGTAGATTACCCGCTCGCCCTGGTCGGGCGCCGACGGTATCACTTGGGCGGCAACATTGCCCGCGCGCATTTTGTCGGGCAGCATGGCGGGAATAATTTCGGTATAAGTGCCCAAATATTGCTGCACACTGGCCAGATTGTCATCGTTTTCCACCGCCAAATCGGCATAAAACACGGCCGTCATTTCCAACACCATCGGGCCGGTGCAGCGCATCATCACGTCCACCCATTCGCCCACGCCCGAGCTTTGTTTGAAAAAACGCGGGTCAACCAAGTTATAGCTGCCGGTGTAGCCGATTTTTTTATCGACAATCAAAATTTTTCGGTGGTTACGCAAATCGCTGCGGGTAAACAGCGTACGCAGCGGCCCCACCGGCAGTGCGGCGTGCACTTCGATACCGGCGGCGCGCAGTTTTTCTACCCAGCCGCTGTTGAAAAATCCGTGGCTGCCCACCGCATCGGCCAACACCGCGCAATCCACCCCGCGTTCCGCCGCTTCGATTACGGTGTTGAGCAACGTTTCGATTCTGCCCTGCGGGTCGATGATATAAAACGCCAACAGGCACGATTGCTCGGCTGCGCGGATATCGGCCAACATGGCATCGACGATTTCGTCGGTGGTGGAAAGCAGCGTCATGGCGTTGTTGCGGGTGGCCCCCAAACCGGTGGCATCCGCCGCCACTTTGGCAATACCCCGGTAACGCGGGCGGATTTCGTTGGTAACATCCAAGTCGATATCGGCCAGATAACGCTCGGCAAACTCGCCGTAGAAGCGGTTCATCTCTGCTGCCCGCTTGGCACGCGCCAAACCGAGGCGCGGTTCACCCAGCATCAGATAGGCAATCACGCCGAAAAGCGGAAACATAAACAGAATAATCAGCCAAGCAAACGCCGTGCCGGTGTTGCGCTGTTTATACAGCACCCGCACCACGCAGGCCAATGCGGCGGCGGTGTGCAGATAGAGCAGAATCTGCCCCCAAGGGATTTGAATATTATTCATCGGGTCGTTGTTGTGGTTATCGGAATGGTTTCAGACGGCCTGAAACCTGTTACACAGACCAAAAGGCCGTCTGAAAGTTTGGTATTTTTCAGACGGCCGCTTTATGCCAACAAACCTTATGCCACTTTAACCAACCAACCGTAACGGTCTTCGGCCAGGCCGTATTGGATGTCGGTAACGGCTTTGCGGATAGCAGTGCCGCGCTCTTGGCTGGCAACGGCGATTTCTTCGCCGCCGATCACAAAAGAAGTAACCGGAGAAATCACCGCCGCCGTACCGGTTAAAATCGCCTCTGCACCGTTTTCCACGGCTTCGCGTAACTCTTCTACGGTAAAGTTGCGCTCGCTGATTTGGTAGCCCATATCGTGCGCCACTTTCAACACCGAATCGCGGGTTACGCCGTGCAAAAATTCGCTGGTTAACGGCTTGGTAATGATTTCGTCGCCTTTAATCAGGGCAAAATTCGCCGCCGCCGTTTCCTGCACATCGCCGTTCGGGCAAAACAACACTTGGTGCGCACCGTATTCTTCGCGAGCTTTGGTTACCCACGGCAGCGCCGAAGCATAGTTGCCGCCGCATTTCACACGGCCCATGTGCGGGGCGCAGCGCATATGTTCCGTTTCCACCAAAAGTTTCATCGGCGAACCGGCTTTGAAATAATCGCCCACCGGCGAAGCCAAAATATACAGAACGGCATTATCCGAACCGGCCGCAGCCTTGCCGATAACCGGGTCGATGCCGATTAAAGTCGGGCGAAGGTACAACGAAGCAGGCGCATCGGGAATTTCATCGGCGGCACGCGCCACCAACTCGATTAAAGCATCACGGAAAGCCTCGGTTTCCGGAACGGGCAGGCTCAACAATTTGGCACTCTGCTGCATACGGGCGATATTCGCATCGGGGCGGAACAACACAATGCCGCCGTCTTGCTGGCGGAATGCCTTCAAACCCTCGAAACATTCGCTGCCGTAATGCAGGCAGTGCGCGCCCGGAGTTAGTTGCAGATTATCGGAAGGCTGCCAGCGCACGCCCTGCCATGCGCCGTTTTCAAAAGCCAATACCGGCATATCTTTATGAAAAACGCTGCCGAATACGGCGGGAACTTCTCTTGCCATGATGGATACTTTCGGGTGGTTGATGGTTATATATGAAAAAATATGAAAAATACTCTTTGCCCGCCCGCTTGGCAAGCCCCGCAGATGTGATATTGCAGATATGCCGCAGAAAAGGCCGTCTGAAAACGAGATTTAAGCCGAGGGCAGTTTTGCAAAGATGGAAAGCGGATATTAAAGCAACCGGGTATCGATTAAATGTTTTTACAATTCAATTTATTGATGTTTTCAGTAAAAAAATCAGCGTAAAAATATTGACACTTTTCAAAGCCGCGCTATAATTCACGCTTCTTCCCCGATAGCTCAGTCGGTAGAGCGACGGACTGTTAATCCGCAGGTCCCTGGTTCGAGCCCAGGTCGGGGAGCCAGACAAAACAAAGCCGCCCAAGTTCAAACAGCTTGGGCGGCTTTGTTTTGTCTGGGCATTTGACCGACGCATCCCGTTACAGGCCGTCTGAAAAAACACCCCGCACAAACCGAGCGGGGTGTTTTTTCCAACCGGAGATTATTCAGCAACAACGACCGCCGGAAGCACCGCTGCGGCGCTTGCTGCAATAATCCTGAAACTGCAATTCGGTCATCACGGGTGCATTGGGGTTGTGCTTGCGCTGTCGGGCCACATAGTTTTGATAGTCCGGCATTCCGGCCATCAGGCCGGCGGTAAGGCGGGCGGTTTTCCAAGCACGCTTGATGCGTTGCAGCAGGTTAGGATTCATTTTGCTGAACCTCGTTACGGTAAACAGGCGGGACTTCTTTGGCGGTAGGCCAAGCCACTTTACGCGCTTTCAGGGCAACACGCAATCCGTATACGGCCACGATTACCACTACCGACAGGAAAATCACGGTTAAGCCTGAGTTTACATAATCATTGAAGGCAATACGGCTCATTTGGGCGAGGTCTTTGGCAGGAGCCAGCACTTCGCCGCGGGAAGCGGCTTCATTGAATTTGGCCGCGTGCGACAAGAAGCCGATTTTCGGATCGCTGTGGAACAGTTTTTGCAAGCTGGCATAACAGGTTACAAACAGCAACAGCAATGCAGGCACCAATGACACCCATACATAGCGTTCGCGCTTCATTTTCACCAACACTACGCTCACCATAATCAGCGCCACGCCGGCCAACATTTGGTTGCCGATACCGAACAGCGGCCATAAAGAGTTAATGCCGCCCAAAGGATCGGTTACGCCGGTGTAAAGGAAGTATCCCCACAAGCCTACGGCCATTAAGGTGGCAATCAGGTTGGCGGGCAGGCTGTCGGTGTTGCCGAAAGGTTTGATGAAAATGCCGCCTAAATCCTGAATCATAAAGCGTGCCACGCGGGTGCCCGCATCAACGGCGGTTAAGATGAACAGGGCTTCAAATAAGAGTGCGAAGTGATACCAGAAAGCCATCATACCGGGTCCGGAAATCAGCTGGCTCATGATATTGGCCATGCCGACCGCCAATGTGGGCGCACCGCCTGCACGGGAAAGAATGGTATGCTCGCCCACGTCTTTCGCCATTTGCAGCAAGGTGGCTTCTTGCACGGGGAAACCTAACTGGTTGGTAATCACTTGTGCGGCATTGGCGGCATCGGTGCCGATCAGCGCGGTGGGGCTGTTCATGGCGAAATATACGCCGGGGTCGAGCGAAGCGGCGGCGGCCAAAGCCATAATCGCCACAAAGCTTTCCATCAGCATACCGCCGTAACCGATCATACGCACATGGGTTTCGTTTTCAACCATTTTCGGTGTGGTGCCTGAAGAAATCAGGGCATGGAAACCGGAAACGGCACCGCAGGCGATGGTGATAAACAGGAAGGGGAACAGGTCGCCCGAAAATACGGGGCCGGTGCCGTCGATAAACTTGGTTACTGCGGGCATCTGCAAGGCAGGGCCGACAATCACGATGCCGATAGCCAATGCGATAATTGTGCCGATTTTCAGGAAAGTGGAAAGATAATCACGCGGGGTCAGCAGCAGCCAAACCGGCAATACGGCGGCTACGAAGCCGTAAATCATAATCGCCCAAGTGAGCTGTACGCCGTCCATATCGAAAATATGGGCAAACGAGCTTTGCGCCACGTCTTCGCCGAACACAATCGCACACATCAGCAAAATAAAGCCGACAATCGAAATCTCGCCGATTTTGCCGGGGCGGATGTAACGGGTATAGATACCCATGAACAGCGCGATAGGAATGGTGGCGGCAATGGTAAACGTGCCCCATGGGCTGTGCACCAGCGCTTTCACCACAATCAGCGCCAACACGGCCATGATGATAACCATAATCATCAGAATACCGATGGACGCAATCACACCGGCCACCGTACCCAGCTCTTGTTTCACGATATCGCCCAGCGATTTGCCGTCGCGGCGCATCGACACGAACAGCACCATCATATCTTGAACGGCACCGGCAAATACCACGCCGAAGATAATCCACAACGTGCCGGGCAGATAACCCATTTGCGCGGCAAGCACCGGACCGACCAACGGCCCCGCACCGGCGATGGCAGCGAAGTGGTGGCCGAACAATACGCCTTTGTGGGTGGGCACATAGTCCAAACCGTCGTTATGCCGCTCGGCAGGGGTAAGCCGGTTGGCATCGAGTTGCGCTACGTTTTTGGCAATATACAGGCTGTAAAAACGGTAGGCGATGCAGTAAACGGAAACTGCGGCGATAACCATCCATACCGCATTAACCTGCTCGCCGCGACTTAGGGCCAATGTGGTAAATGCGGCCAAACCGACCAATACCACAATGCCCCACAGTAGAAACGATTTAAGCTGTTTCATAAAGACCTCACGGGGTTGTTGAGAGTGGATAAAAAATAAATTTAAAACTTGGAAGCTCGTTAATAAAAATGTAATGTGATGTAATGTTTTACGAAGGCAGCGGAAGACTAACATATTTGCACAAAATGATGTGGGGTTTTAACAAAAAGAAATGTAGCCTGTTTGAGTCAGGTCAAAATCGAAATGAATAAAAGCCTGTTGAAATAAAAAATGCCATAAAAATATCAACAGGCAATGATTTGATGTTTGCAGAGGCCGTCTGAAAAGCGCAGCTAACGGCTTTGCAAAGCAACAATGAAAAAATACACAGCAAAAAACACCCCGTCTTTAGCGGGGTGTTTTGGGTATTTCCAGCATTAGCAACAGCGGCCGTTACGCCTGTTGTGGCAATAGTCGAGAAACTCGAGTTCGGTCATCACCGGAGCGGCGGGGTTATGCCTGCGCTGCTGCATAACGTAATAGTCGTAATCCGGAATGCCTGCCATATAGTAGGCGAAAATACGAATCTTTTTGTAAAAGGTTTTCAGACGGCCTGTATGATCAGTTTTGCGCTTCATGAGTTTGCACCTCGTTGCGGTAAACTGCGGGAACTTCTTTAGCGGTAGGCCAAGCCACTTTCCGTGCTTTCAAGGCCACCCTCAAACCGTAAACCGCGATAAAAAGCACCACGGCAAGAAACGCCACCGCCAGGCCGGAATTAACATAATCGTTAAGCACAATCTGATTCATCTGCGCCAAGTCTTTGGCCGGCGCCAAGATTTTTCCGGCAGCGGCAGCTTCGCGATATTGCGCCGCATGGGCGATGAAGCTCACGCGCGTATCAGATTCAAACAGTTTTTGCAGGCACGCCACGGTGGTAACCACCAAAAGACCGAGAGCCGGGATAAGCGACACCCAAACGAAACGGTCTTTTTTCATTTTCACCAACACCACGCTCACCATAATCAAAGCAATACCGGCAAGCATCTGGTTACCGATGCCGAACAGAGGCCATAAGGAGTTGATGCCGCCCAAAGGATCGGTTACGCCTGTGTAGAGAAAATAACCCCACGAACCCACGGCCAACACGGTGGCAACCAAGTTGGCGGGAATATTGCCGGAATTACCCAACGGTTTGATGAAAATACCGAGCAAATCCTGATACATAAAGCGTGATACGCGGGTGCCGGCATCAACGGCGGTAAGAATGAACAATGCTTCGAACAACAACGCAAAGTGATACCAGAAAGCCATCATGGTTTCACCGGGAATCAAGCGGCTCATGATATGGGCCATGCCTACTGCCAACGTAGGCGCACCGCCCGCACGGGAAAGAATGGTATGCTCGCCCACTTCGCGTGCCGTATTGGCCAGCGTGGCGGCATCAACCGGAATCTGCAAATGGGTGGTGATGGCTTGCGCCGCTGTGGCCGGGTCGGTTCCGATAAGTGCGGCCGGGCTGTTCATGGCAAAGTACACGCCCGGCTCCAAGCAGGCGGCAGCGGCCAGCGCCATAATCGCCACAAAGCTTTCCATCAGCATACCGCCGTAACCGATCATGCGCACATTCACTTCGTTATCAATCATTTTCGGCGTGGTACCCGAAGCAATCAGCGCATGGAAGCCGGAAACGGCACCGCAGGCGATGGTGATAAACAGAAACGGAAACAGTTTGCCGGAAAACACCGGGCCGGAGCCGTCGATAAAATGTGTAACGGCAGGCATACGCAACTCAGGCCCTACGATGATAATGCCGAAAGCCAGCGCCATAATCGTGCCGATTTTCAGGAAAGTAGACAGAAAGTCGCGCGGAGTCATCAACAGCCATACCGGCAGCAAAGAAGAAATGGTGCCGTAGGCCATCATAAAAATAGCCAGTTGCACGCCATTGAGATCAAACCAATGCCCGATGGAGCTTTGCGCCACCACATCACCGTAAATCACCGCCAGCATCAGGGCAATAAAGCCGACAATAGCGATTTCGCCGATTTTCCCGGGGCGGATATAGCGGCTGTAAATGCCCATGGTCAGCGCAATCGGTACGGTAACGACAATGGTAAACGTGCCCCACGGGCTGTGGGTCAGCGCCTTCACCACAATCAGCGCCAGCACGGAAGTGATGATGATCATAATCATCAAAATACCGATAGAGGCAATAATCCCGGCGGTGGTGCCGAGTTCCTGTTTCACAATGTCACCCAGCGATTTGCCGTCGCGGCGCATCGATACAAACAGCACCATCATATCCTGCACCGCACCGGCCAATACCACGCCGAAAATAATCCACAACGTGCCGGGCAGATAACCCATTTGCGCGGCAAGCACCGGTCCGACCAGCGGCCCTGCACCCGCGATGGCGGCGAAGTGGTGGCCGAACAATACGCCCTTACGGGTAGGCACATAATCCACACCGTTGTTATGGCGTTCTGCCGGCGTCATACGTTCGCTGTCCAGCTCGAGAATGTTTTTTGCAATATAAAGACTATAAAACCGGTAAGCGATACAATATACGGACACAGCGGCAACAATCATCCACACCGCATTCACATGTTCGCCGCGGTGCAGGGCCAATGTGGTAAAGGCCGCAACACCAACCAACACCACCAAGCCCCAAATTAGAAACGTTTTCAGCTGTTTCATGGCGCTTCCTTACTAGATTAACAATTTCAATATCAAATAAAACTAAATAAAAAATTCAATTAGATAAAAATGAAAATTTATTTAACCGTTTTTTAAATTTCGAGAAATGTTAACATATTCATAAAATAAGGATGCGTGCTTTTCAGTACAATGTCGCAGGTTGTTGCTTTATATCAAACAGATTGAAATCTTAACAAAACACCTTTTCGCTCAATGCTCTAACCCCAGCCCGAAATCTTTGCAAAATCCGCCCATAAAAAATCCTCTAAACTCCAACATCAGCCGCGAATGGGAACTTACGCGAATGGGAATTTAGAGGACGCGGGGGATTTACCACCCCGCCTGTTCAGGCACAAACTGCTTACAGATTCGGGTTCACGATAATCTTAACCGCCGATTCGTTATTGTGAATCAAGCGCTCGAAACCTTCGGAAATCAGCTCGTCGAGTTTGATGCGCTGGGTAATGAACGGCTCGAGGTTGATTTTGCCCTCTTCCACCAGCTTGATGGTTTCCTGATGGTCGTTGCAGTAGGCGATGGTGCCGCGGATATCCAGCTCTTTCATCACCACGCTGTGCACGCTTACGGTGGCCGGGTGGCTCCAAATCGACACAATCACCACCACTGCGGTGGGTTTGCACGCTTCAACCAGCGTATCCAGCACTTTATTCACGCTGGAGCACTCGAAAGCCACGTCCACGCCTTCGCCGTTGGTGAGTTTTTTCACTTCTTCCACCACATCCACTTGGGAAGGGTCGAGAATATAATCGGCCACGCCAGATTCGCGGGCTTTGTCTTTACGCGCGGCGCTCAGTTCGGTGATGATCACTTTCAAACCTTTGGCTTTCAGAATCGCAGCCAACAGCAAACCGATGGGGCCTGCACCACCTACCAGCGCGATATCGCCTGCTTTCGCACCGCTGCGCACAAACGCATGGTGGCCTACCGATAAAGGTTCGATCAAAGCCGCTTGATCCAGCGGGATTTTGTCGGAAATCGGGTGTACCCAACGGCGTTTGACGGCGATTTTTTCAGACAGGCCGCCGCCGCGTCCGCCCAAGCCGATGAAGTTCATGTTTTTAGACAAATGATAGTTGCTGCCGGGGCCGGTGGGCACATCGTCGGCCACGATATAGGGTTCGACCACCACATGCTGGCCGACTTCGATATCGTCCACGCCCTCGCCCACGGCATACACCACGCCGGAAAACTCGTGACCCATGGTAACGGGGGCGGATTCACCGGAAATCGGGTGCGGATGACCGCAAGGCGGGATGAAAATCGGCCCTTCCATAAATTCGTGCAAATCGGTGCCGCAAATGCCGCACCACGCCACTTTGATGCCTATCGTGCCGGGTTCGACGGTCGGCTCGGGAATATCTTCGATGCGGATATCGCCTTTATCGTAAAAACGGGCTGCTTTCATGGGAGGACTCCTTTTGTTTGTGAAGAAGATTAATCGTGTGCCGCACAGGGCTGATGAAGATTATACGCCTTTAACTTGAAAACACTTACACCCGCCATTTTGTTAACTTTGGCTGATTCGGATTATATTTTGTTCAGGCGGTTTATTCCGCTTCGTCTTCCGTGCTGCGGATAACCAGCAGCGGCAGATGGCTTTGGCGCATCACGGTTTCGGCAAAGCTGCCCATCAGCAGGTGCATCAGGCCGCTGCGGCCGTGGGTGCCCAAAACCAGCAGGTCGGCGCCTTGCGCATCGGCATAATCCACCAATTCCTGCGCCATTTCGCGCGCGCCTTTATTGGCCACCAGCAGGTGTTTCACCACATCGGCCACGCCCTGCTCTTTGGCGCTGTTTTCGGCAAAATCCAGCACTTCGTTGCCTTGTGCCACGGCGGCGGCTTCATAGCTTTCATGCTGCAAAAATTCGGGTGCCAGCGCCATATATTCGGCAGGGTTGGCAACGTGAACCAAAGTCAGCCGCGCATTGCCGAAACTTGCCAAATCGGCGGCGTGCTTCAAAGCGTTGAGGGAAGTCGCACTGCCGTCAACGGCAACAACCAAATGTTTATACATCGTCTTCTCCTTATTGAAGTGGTGTCAAACCGCCGGATTTCAGTCCAACTTTGCCGGCTTCATTGAAGTATAATACCGCTGCGCCGTTTTGGCAGCGTTTTTTTTGTTATGTTTGACTTATCACAAGGCAGAATCATGCTAGACACCGCTTCCGTTTCCTCCCGCCGTTTCGGCGGCATCGCCCGCCTTTACGGTGAGGCCGCATTGCAGCGCTTTGCCGCCGCGCACGTTTGCGTGGTGGGCGTGGGCGGCGTCGGCTCGTGGGCGGTGGAAGCGCTCGCACGCAGCGGCATCGGTGCGTTAACACTGGTGGATTTGGACAATGTGGCCGAATCCAACGTCAACCGCCAACTGCCCGCACTCACGTCCGAATTCGGCAAGGCCAAGGTAACGGCGCTGCACGAACGCATTCTGCAAATCAACCCCGCCTGCCGCGTAACCGAAATCGAAGACTTCGTTACCGAAGAAAACCTGCCCGAACTTTTCAGACGGCCTTTCGATTTTGTTATCGACGCCATCGACCAAGTGCGCGTGAAAGCGGCGATGGCGGCTTATTTCGTGCAAAACCACCGGCCGTTTGTGGTGAGCGGCGGCGCCGGCGGCCAGAAAAACCCCGCTTTAATCCAAACCGGAGATTTGAGCCGCGCCACCCACGACCCGCTGCTGGCCAACCTGCGCTACACCCTGCGCAAACGCTACGGCTTTCCGCGCGGCGGCGAAAAAATGCGCGTGCCGTGTGTGTTTTCCACCGAAAACATCACCCCGCCGCAAACGGCCGAAGCGTGCGATACCGATAGTCTTTCAGACGGCCGCAACGCCCCGCAAGGCCTGTCGTGCGCGGGCTACGGCGCGAGTATGCTCGTTACCGCACCGTTCGGCCTTTATTGCGCGCAGGCCGCCGTCGAACACATAGGGGCGAAAAAATGACGGTAACCGGCGAAAACCTGCAAAGGCCGTCTGAAAACACCGTGGCGTGGATTTTCGGCCAGCCCGTTACCGATGTGCCGCAGGATTTGTTTATTCCGCCCGATGCCCTGAAAGTGGTGCTGCACAGCTTTCAGGGGCCGCTGGATTTACTGCTTTATCTAATCCGCAAGCAGAATATCGATGTGCTCGATATCCCGATGATTAAAATCACCGAGCAGTATCTGCACTACATCGCCCAAATGGAGGCCTATCAATTTGATTTGGCTGCCGAATATTTACTGATGGCGGCGGTGTTAATCGAAATCAAATCGCGCCTGCTGCTGCCGCAGCCCGAAAACACGGAAGAAGGCGAAGAAGCCGACCCGCGCGCCGAACTGGTGCGCCGTCTGCTGGCCTACGAGCAGATGAAGCTCGCCGCCGCCGGCCTCGACGCCCTGCCCCGCGCCGGCCGCGATTTCGCCTGGGCCTATCTGCCGCTGGAAATCGCCGTCGAAGCCAAACTGCCCGACGTACACATCGCCGACCTCACCCAAGCGTGGCTAGGCATACTTTCCCGCGCCAAACACACCAAAAGCCACGCCGTGGTGCAGGACGCTGTATCCGTGCGCGCGCAGATGTCGGCCATTCTGCGCCGCCTCAACACCCAAGGCGCCTGCCGTTTTTCGGAGCTGTTCAGGCCCGAGCAAGGCGCGGTGTATGTGGTGGTGAACTTCATCGCCCTACTCGAGCTGGCCAAAGAAGGCTTGGTGCGCATCGTGCAACCCGAAAACTTCGCCGAAATCGAAATTCATGTGAAAGACGGCGGCGCGGAAGAAGCCCAAAACGGCGCGGAAACACTTTCAGACGGCCTGTTTGAGAAAGCGGAAAACGACAGAAAATCAACTTAAGAAAAAACGGCATACGCCACACCCGGGCTTGACCCGAGGCCGTCTGAAAACCGGCTGTAAAAATTCTGTCATCAAAATACGTTATCCTGCGCGGCAAACCCTAGTATTCCGGAGAACACCATGAGTGAGCATATTTCTTCACACTTCAACCAAGAGCTGGAAAACGTGCGCAGCGAAGTGATGCGTATGGGCGGCTTGGTGGAACAGCAACTGCAAAAAGTGCTGGGTGCGCTGGAGAACGGCGACACGGAAGCACTCACCGAAGCGATAGACTGCGACAGCGCCATCAACGCACTGGAAGTTTCCATCGACGATAACTGCCAAACCATCATTGCGCGCCGCCAGCCTGCGGCGGGCGATTTGCGCTTCGTTTTGGCGGTAATCCGCGTGATTGTAGATTTGGAGCGCATCGGCGACGAGCTGAAAAAAACCGCCCTGCTGGCGCACGAATTGTTTTCGCACAGCCGCATCACCCCCAACCAGCTTTACGATACCCACCGTTTGGCGGCGATGACGGCACCGATGATACGCCGCGCCCTCGACGCATTCGCCCGCCTTGACTCGTCGGCTTTAATCGAATTGAACGATGCCGACCGCAAACTCGACACCGACTACCGCAACCAATCGCGTATGCTCGCCACCTACATGATGGAAGAGCCGCGCAACATCGGCACGTTTATGGATGTGATGTTGATGAACAAAGCTATCGAGCGCGTGGGCGATCATGCAAAAAACATCGCCGAGCATGTGGTTTACCTGGTGCGCGGCATTTATGTGCGCCACACCCCGCCCGAACAGGTTCAGGCCGATTTGCAGGGCTGATACGGCACGGTTTTCATTTTCTTTATGTACAAACAGGTCGGGTTTCAATCCGGCCTGTTTGCTTTCAGACGGCCTGAAACTTTTGTAAAGTACCTTAATAGGCCGTCTGAAAACTTAACGCAAATACCGGATTATCGGATCAAGCCCGATAATGACGGGGTTTAAGCATTTCAGACGGCCTCAATAAGTTTTGCAAAGGCCCCGGCCTCTTTATCTATCCGATATAAAACGGCTTTTTTACAAAACGGCCCGCCGCTGTCATAAAGCTGAAACAAAAGCGGTTTAAACTGCCCGCATCGGTTGGACACGAACACCTTTACCTTTTAAACAAAAGAAAGAGAGAGAAACATGAAAATCCGTATTCTGGCTGTTGCCGCTGCCACCGCCCTGATTCTGACCGCCTGCGGCGGCGGCGATTCCACCCCGCCGCAGGCCAAGCAACAAAACGCGGCGGCAAACACCGAAAATGCCGTGCTCAACATTACCGGCGCGGGCGCATCGTTTCCGCAGCCGGTTTATGTGCAATGGGCACAGGCTTTCCAAGCGGCCACCGGTGGTAAGGTGAATTACCAGTCTATCGGCTCTTCCGGCGGCGTGAAACAGATTAGCGCCAAAACCGTACAGTTCGGCGCTTCCGATTCTCCCCTGAAGGCCGAAGAGTTGGAAAAACAAGGCTTGGTGCAGTTTCCCACCGTAATCGGCGGTGTGGTGCCGGTGGTGAATGTGGACGGCATCGTGGCGGGCGACCTGAAGCTCACCGGCGAAGTGCTGGCCGGAATCTATTTGGGCGACATCAAAAAATGGAACGACCCGAAAATCAAAGCCTTAAACCCCTCTTTGGTGCTACCCGACGCACCGATTACCACCGTGTTCCGTTCAGACGGCTCGGGCACCAGCTTTATCTTTACCACCTATCTGAGCCAAGTATCGCCCAAATGGAAAGACACCGTGGGCGCCGCCAACACCGTGAAATGGCCCACTTCGGATTCGGGCACCGCAGGCAAGGGTAACGAAGGCGTCTCCACTTATGTAAACCGTGTGAAAAACTCCATCGGCTATGTGGAATATGCCTATGCCAAGCAAAACAATATGGCGCACGTGCAAATGCAGAACGCGGCCGGCAAATTTGTGCAGCCTTCGCAGGAAAGCTTTGCCGCAGCGGCTGATGTGGATTGGAAAAGCATTCCCGGTTTCAGCCTCGTGTTAACTAACCAGCCCGCCGAAAAAGCCTGGCCGCTGGCTGCCGCCACCTTTATTCTGGTGCATAAAAAAGCCGACAATCCCGCGCAGGCCAAAGCCGTGCTCGATTTCTTCGACTGGTCTTACAAAAACGGCAACGAAGCCGCCGCCAAGCTCGATTATGTGCCGCTGCCCGACAACGTAAAAGAGTTGGTGCGCGCCGAGTG
>JBHALY010000030.1:0-13197 GCA_041827905.1 Neisseria dentiae | reverse complement strand
CGACTATGTGCAATGGCAGCAATCGCTTGCCACCGCCGACAAAGCCACCGCCCAGCATCAAACCTTCCAGCAGCAGCAGGACGAAACCGCCGCGAAGATTCAGGCTTTGGGCGAAGCCGTGCACGCTTTGCAGGCCGCCGAGCAGGTTCAGCAGCAAAACGTGCACGACATCAGCAACCGGCGCGGCGTGTTGCGCGAACAGATTGCCCGCTTGGAAGAGCAAATCCGCCACCAGCAAACCCTGCACCAGCGCATCGAGCGCGACAAAGCCACCGCACAGGTACAGCTGTCGCGCATCCACCAAGAGCAGCAGCAAATCCGCGCCCTGCTTGAAGAAGCCGACATCCACATAGAAGAAAAGCAAACCGAGCTGGCCGAAACCGCCATGCAGGTGGCCGAATATGAAGAACGCCTGCCCGAGCTGGAAGAAGCGCAGGCCGCCCTCAACACCGCCTACCAAAGCCAGCAGGACGAACACAACCGCATCAAACGCGAACTGGCCCTGAAACAACAACAACTGGCCCACTCGCAGCACACCCTGCAACAGCACGAAGCGCGCAAAGGCCGTCTGAAACAAGAAAGCCTCGCGCTCAACCTGCCCGACAGCCGCGAAACCGAAGCCGCACAAGAGCAGGCCGCCCTGCTGCAAAACCAACAAGAGCATTACGAAGAACAACTGTTGGCCGCCGAAAACCGCCTGGCCGAGTGCCAAACCCGTTTTCAGACGGCCTCGTCGCACCGGCAAACCCTGCAACAGCAACACATCACGCTTGAAGCGCAGCAGCAGGCGCTGGCGCAACTCTTGGCGCAAGACGAAAACAATAGCGGCGATTTCTGGCAGCACACCGATGCCGGCCAAGCCCCGCAACTTTGGCAGCACATTACCGCCCCCGCCGACTGGCAGCACGCGCTCGGCGTGATACTGGCCGAACGCCTGCACGCCCGCGCCGTGCCCGCATCGTTCGCCCCGCCCTCGCCGCTTCCCGAAGGCAGCGCCGCCTGGCTGGCCGACAACCTGTCCGGCGGGCTTAAGAAAACCCTGCCCGCCCCCGCCCTGCTTAACCAAATCCAAGCCAAAGCCCCGTTTCAGACGGCCTTGCACCATTGGCTCGACGGCGTATTGTGCGCCCCCGATTTGGATTACGCCCTGAGCCGCCAAAGCGACCTGCAACCCGGCCAACTCTGGCTCACGCCCGAAGGCCACCGCATCGACCGTGTCAGCACCGTACTGTATGCCCAAAACCGGCAGGACAACCTGATGGCACGCAAAGAACGTTTGGACGAACTGACCACCGAACTGGCCACCCTGTCGCCCCGTCTGGCCGATGCCGAACAACAGCTCGCTCAAAGCAAAGCCGAGCTGGCAGCCGCCGAAACCCACCATAAAAACCTGCTGCAACAGCAAAAACAACACAACCAGCAATACCAGCAGGCGCAGCAGCGCGCCGCCGAAATGCTCGCCCGCACCAACCAAGGGCAAATCCGCCGCGAACACATCGGGCGCGAACTGGCGCAAATCGAAGAAGAACAAACCGTGCTCGAACAAACTTCAGACGGCCTGCAAGACGACATCGCCACCCTAACCGAAGCCGCCGCCGAACTCGAACACCAGCAGCACAACACCGGCGGCAGCCGCCAAGAACAGCAAGGCCGTCTGAAACAAGCCCAGCTCGCCCTTTTGGAAGCCAACCGCCAATACGGCCTCGCCGAAGTGGCCGTACACAAACTGCAACAGCAAAAACAACATTTCCAACAACAGCTCGTCCAGCTCGAACAGCAAACCTTAGACTGGCAGGAACGCCAGTCCGAACTCGCGCTGGCCTACGAAGCCGAAACCAAAAACGACGAACAGCACGCCAAACTGAGCGAACTGGGCGAAGCCGTGCAAACGCTCGACGAGCAATACCTCGCCATGCAGGACCAACTCGCCGCCACCCAAGCGCAAGGCCGCGAGCAATACGCCCAACAGCAGGCGCTGCAAAGCAAACTGCCGCAATTGCAGGCCGCCACCCAAACCGCCCTGCTGCAACAGCAGGAAGCCCTGATTAACGCCAAACGCTTCCACCAAAACCTCACCGAACGGGAAGCCGACTTCGAATCGCTCGAAAAACTGGCCGCCGCATCGGGCAACCTGAAAGCACTTAGCAACGACATCGGCAGCCTCGCACAACAAATCGAAGCCCTCGGCGCCGTCAACCTCGCCGCCCTGCAAGAGCTGGAAGAAGCCCGCGAACGCGACGGCTACTACCGCGGCCAAAGCGAAGACGTGCAGGCCGCCATCAACCTGCTCGAAGAAGCCATCGCCCAAATCGACGGCAAAACCAAAGAGCGTTTCAAAGCCACTTTCGATGCCGTTAACGAAAAAGTACAAACCTTTTTCCCCACACTGTTCGGCGGCGGCGAAGCCACCCTGCACATGATAGGCGACGACCTGCTCACCGCCGGCGTATCCATCATGGCGCGCCCGCCCGGCAAGAAAAACAGCACCATCCACCTGTTGAGCGGCGGCGAAAAAGCGCTTACTGCCATGAGTTTGGTGTTCGCCCTTTTCAGCCTCAACCCCGCCCCCTTCTGCCTGCTCGACGAGGTGGACGCCCCGCTCGACGATGCCAACACCGGCCGCTTTTGCAATTTAGTGAAAGAAATGTCGGCGCAAACCCAGTTTCTCTATATTTCGCACAACCGCCTCACCATGGAAATGGCCGAACAGCTTATCGGCGTAACCATGCAGGAAAAAGGCGTGTCGCGGATTGTGGCGGTGGATATCCGGCAGGCGCTGAAAATGGCCGAACCGGCGTAAACACAATCCGAAGCCTTTGCACAAATACCTGCAGGCCGTCTGAAAAAAATATTTCAGACGGCCTTCAGGTATAGTGGCTTAAATTCACAATAGGACAAGGCGCCGAGCCGCAGACAGTACAGGTAGTACGGCAAGGCGAGACAACGCTGTACGTGTTGAATTTAAGCCACTATATTTTTACAAATGTCTCGGGTTTAACTATATTTTTAAGCCTAATCAATAATAGAGTAGTAACACCAGCAAACTGTTTCCCTATACCGTATCATATCCGCACCGCTTGAACATAAACGCAAATGTTCCGAAACAGCCTGATCACGGCACATTCAAACCAAACGAAACAAAGGAGAAACAGCATGACCAAACTCTATCTCGGCCCGGTATTGTCGTTCCGGGGCGGTGCGGAAAAGGGCGAATGGAAAGTAACCGCACTGATTGCCGTGTCCGACAAAGAAGCCTTTCCCGTTATCCGCCTCAACGGCAAAGCTGTGTCCGCACCGTTGATTTTGCTGCGCCACGGCGGCAAAGCCTACCTGCGCTACGATTTATCGTGCAAACAAACGGCAAACGAGCGCCGGGTCGAATACCGCATCGACGGCATAGAAGAAACCTGGCACTTTACCGTGCCCGCCAAAGGGCAGGCACCGCGTATGGCCTATGTGTCGTGCAACGGTTTTTCCGACCCCAGCGGCATCCGCAAGCTGATAAAAGGCGCAGACGCAGTTTGGGAGGATTTGCTGTGCAACCACGACAAAACCGTGCGCCCGTCTGATTACCGCATCGACAAAGAACAGCTTTGGCACGAAACGCGCACCCACGATAAGGGGCTGCAACGCTTCCACCTGCTGCTGATGGGCGGCGACCAAATATATTTCGACCCGATTTGGGAAGACATCAAACCGCTGAAAGAATGGGTGAACCTGCCGCGCAGCCGCCAGTTGGCCTATAAAGTCAACGCTGCGCTGGATAAGAAAATCGAAGATTACTACATCGCTTATTACAGCGACCGCTGGCTGCAAAACAGCCGCGCACCGTGGGGAACCGCCCGCAAAACATTGGATTCTGCCAACGGCATGGCGCGGATTCCCACCGTGATGATGTGGGACGACCACGATATTTTCGACGGCTGGGGCTCATACAGCCCCGAAATGCAGCGCTGCCACCTGTTCCAACGCCTGTTTTACCACGCCCGACGCGCCTTTTGGATTTTCCAGATGCAGCAGGCTGCCGACCAATTGCCCGAATTGAAACTGCGCAGCGACATCCCCATGCGCATCGACGACCCGATATTCGAGCCGGCGGCATGGTCGCAAATATTGAAATCCGACAAACTCTCCCTGCCCCTGCTCGACAACCAGCCCGGGTTTTCGTTTGCCTTCAGCATCGGCCCGGTCGGCCTTTTGGTGGCCGATTTGCGCACCGAACGCTCCTACCGCCAAATCATGGGGCCAGACACTTGGCGCGCGCTGCAAAGCTGGCTGGGCGGAGTTTCAGACGGTACCGGCCACCTGCTGTTCATATCGTCGGTGCCTGTGATGCACCCCAAACTGTCGCTGGCCGAAACGCTGATGGACAATCTGGGCTTTGAACACGTTCTCGACAGCAGCGCCGACGACCTCAAAGACCACTGGACCAACGACGACCACGAAGGCGAGCGCAAACGGCTGCTCGAAACCCTGTTCCGCACGGCCAAAACCAAACAACTGCGCATAACCGTGTTATCGGGCGACGTACACGTTGCCGCATGGGGCGTGGTGCACCGTGTCGATACCGAATGCAAAGACGGCTGCGACCAAATCCAGCAGCTCACTTCCAGCGCCGTCGTCCACCCTTCGCTGGTTTCGGTGATGGAGCGGATTTTCTGCCACATGCTCAACTCTATCGCCAAGAAAAAACAAACGCTCGATGTGAACCTGAGCGCCGAAATGATGCTGTTTCCCGGTGCCAACCGTTATGTGATGCCCAATAGGAACTGGCTGGCGTTGGAATTGGACGCAGACGCGCGCAACAGCAAATTGTGGGCGAGCTGGCGTTGCGAAACCCAAACCGTATTCAGCAACCATTTGCTGGCCATCGAAGGGTTTAAGCAATAGTTTATACAACCGTTGAAAATCACTTAGAGCGTGTCGTAAAAGCATCGAGGCCGTCTGAAAGGTTTTGTTTCAACAACCTTTCAGACGGCCTGATAGCTTTATAAACCATGCCCGCATCTTAAAAAATGTGTCATGCTCGGGCTTAGCCTGAATTGATATTTCAGACGGCCGAACAGATTGTACAAAGGTTTCTGCCTACCCTAAGCCCCCGCCACCGTCATGTTTTCCACCAGCACCGAGCCGATTTTGTTCGGCGAACGCGGCAACGCATCGTCCGCCGCACCGGCAATGTTGAGATACATATCCTGCAAACGTCCGGCGATGGTGATTTCTTCCACCGGATAGGCAATCACGCCGTTTTCCACCCAAAAGCCGGCCGCACCGCGCGAATAGTCGCCGGTAAGCATGTTCACGCCCTGGCCCATCAGCTCGGTTACCAGCAGGCCCGTGCCCATGGTTTTGAGCAGGTCGGCCTGCGAAGTATGGGTGTGGTTCAGATAAAGGTTGTGCGCGCCGCCGGCGTTGGCGGTGGTTTGCATACCGAGTTTGCGCGCGCTGTAACTGCTTAAAAAATAACCCTGCACCACGCCGTTTTCCAGCACGAAGCGCGGTTGCGTGGCTACGCCTTCGGCATCGAAATACGTGCTGCCGAATGCGCGCTTAATATGCGGCTCTTCGCGCAGGTTGAGAAAAGCGGGCAGAATCTGTTTGCCGAGGCTGTCGGTCAGGAAGCTGCTTTGGCGGTATAGCGCGCCGCCGCTCAGGCCGCCGATTAAATGGCCGATTAATCCGCCCGCCACGGTGGTATCGAACAGCACGGGGTAGCTGCCGGTGGGAATGCTGCGCGCGCCCAAACGGTTTACGGTGCGGTGCGCGGCGATGCGCCCTATGTTTTCGGGCGTGTCCAGATCGGCGTGGCGGCAGGAAGCGTCATACCAATAATCGCGCTGCATACCGTTTTCACCGGCGGCTACCACGCTGCACGAAAGGCTGTGGCGCGTGCCTTGCTGGTGGGCGGAAAAGCCGTGCGAATTGCCGTAAACATATTGGTAATGGCCGGTTTGCACGCCCGCGCCTTCCGAATTGCTGATGCGCTTATCGTAATCAAGCGCGGCCTGTTCGCATTGTTTGGCAAGGCTCACCGCCTCTTCGACGGGCAAATCCCACTCGTGGTATTTGTCTAAATCGCCGATATGCCGCGCCATCAAGCCGGCGTCTGCCAAACCCGCGCACTCGTCTTCGGCGGTGTAGCGGGCGATATCCACGGCGGCCCTCACCGTGTCGCGCAGCGCCTGCGGCGAGAAATCGGCGGTGCTGGCGCGGCCTTTGCGCCGGCCCGCATACACGGTGATGTCGAGCGATTTGTCCTGCTGGTATTCGATCTGCTCGATTTCGCCCAAACGCACGCTCACGCTCTGCCCCAGCGATTCGCTCAAATCGGCTTCGGCGGCGGTGGCGCCCAGCTGCGCGGCAAGCTGCAAAACCTGTTTGCAAAGCGACAACAGCTCGTTTTTACTATGGTTGAACATATATCTGCCTGTTGGAAAATCTGCGGTATTTTAACCGTTTTCAGACGGCCTTAGTTAAATTACGCCTATCGCAAAGATAGTGCGGCGGCTTATGCTAAAATGCCCCGATTGTTTCAACGGATTTAAAGATAATGAGCAGCAACGAGCAAGAATGGGTGAGTAAAACCCAGATGAAAAAACAGATGGACAACCTGCAAGACCTCGGTATGCAGTTAACCAAACTTTCCGCCGACACGCTGAAAAAAATCGGGTTGCCGGAAGATTTATACGAAGCCGTGCTGGCCTATAAAAAAATCACTTCCAACGGCGCCACCAAGCGCCAGGCGCAATATATCGGCCGCCTGATGCGCGACACAGACCCTGAACCCATCGAACGCTACCTTGCCAAACTGCGCGGCGACAACGCCGCCCACAACGCCTTTCTGCAACGGGTGGAGCAGGCACGCGACCGCCTGATTGCTGGCGACGACGCACTCACCGCCTTTATCGCCGACTATCCGCACGCCGATGCGGGCAAACTGCGCACGTTAATCCGCAACACCCGCAAAGAGCAGGAATTGAACAAACCGCCGAAAAACTTCCGCGCCCTGTTTCAGGAAATCAAAGCCGTGATGGACGGCGGTTCCGCCGCTTCGGAAGATGCCGCCTCCGAAGCAGATGAAGAATAACCCTAGAAAACAAAAGCAACACGGGCCGGAGTGTTTGTAAAACTCCGGCCCGTATTTTCAAGCACCGTTGCAAACCACACACAAATCCCACCCCGCCGCAACAATTCAAATTTAATATCTGCTTTACTCTTTCACCCTTTCAGACGGCCTGTTAAGATAAAGATTATCGAACGTCATAACGGAGAAAACGATAATGGAATGGGTACTATCGCTCATATTGATTGGTTTGTTCGGCGTGTTGCCGGTAGTTATCTACAACCGCTTGGTACGTGCGCAAAACGAATACCGTAACGCCTTTGCACAAATCCAAGTACAGCTCAAACGCCGGCATGATCTGATACCCAACCTGGTGGAAACCGTGCGGGCCTATCTGCAACACGAAAGCCAAACTCTGGAAGCGGTGATGCAGGCGCGCAATCATGCGGCCGGATTGTTGCAGGCTGCGGGAAGCAAGGCCGGCGATGCTTCCGGCATGCTGCCGCTGGCGCAGGGCGAACAGCAGCTTACGGCGGCATTGCGCAGCCTGAATGTGGCGGTGGAAGCCTACCCAGAATTGAAAGCCGATCAAGCCGTGCGCGATTTGCATGAAGAACTGGCCGGTGCGGAAAACCGTGTGGCGTTTGCGCGGCAGGCTTATAACGATGCCGTACAGGATTACAATAACGCCCGCGAAACCTTCCCCGCCTCTTTGCTGGCCGACTTTTTCGGACACAAGAAAAACGCCGTGCCGTTGCAGTTCGACGATCATGCTGCGATTCAATCCGCACCTAAAATTTCGCTGTAAAACAGCCGGATCGGTTTAGATGAAGTTCCGCAAATATCAGGCAAACGCCCGCCGCATCAGCGGGCATTTGTTGTGGCTGTATGCCGCTGCGGTGACTGTCGTTGCGGGCTTTACCGCCTTTGTTACCGCCCTGTTGTGTTCGCTTTACCTTTCCACAGGCGCAAGCGGTGCGGGGTTCGCCGTCAACCGCACGGTTTTTGCGGTGGTGTTCGTTTTGATATCAGCATTGATTGTCGGCGCCGGCTGGATACGCCTGCGCCAATTATCGGCGGGCGGGCATGTGGTGGCCGAGTCGCTCGGCGGACGGCGGATTACGCGCGAACAAGCCGGTTTTGCAGAACGGCGCCTGCTGAACGTGGTGGAAGAAATGGCGATTGCCTCGGGCGTGCGTATGCCAAAAGTGTATATACTGCCTGAAACCGGCCTGAACGCATTTGCCGCAGGCATGGAGCAGCGCGACGCAGTTATCGGCATCACCCACGGCGCTTTACAGGCTTTCGACCGCAACGAACTGCAAGCGGTAGTGGCACACGAATTCAGCCACATTCTCAACGGCGATATGCGCCGCAATATGCAGCTTTGCGGCTGCCTCTACGGTTTGCAGATGATTACCATGCTCGGCCGCCTGTTTATCAGCGGCGATCCCCAAAGCCATATCCGCTATGCCGAAAGCCGCAGCCTGCCCACGATTTTTCTCGGCATGGTGCTGCTGTGCATCGGCTTTACCGGTTCGCTGGCTGCCGGTTGGATACAGGCTGCCATCAGCCGCCAGCGTGAATTTTTGGCCGATGCTTCCGCCGTACAATTTACGCGCCAAAGCGACGGCTTGGCTTCGGCACTGTATAAAGTGGCCGTCGCACCCAACCGCCGCCTGACTTCCCCGCATGCGGCCGAATATGCCCACTTTATGTTTGAAAGCGTGCACGAAGCGGATATTTTCGACAAACTGGCCGCCACCCACCCCGATATTCTCACACGTATCGAACGGCTCAGCCCCGCCAAAGCCCGCATCTGGCAATCTGAAATACGGCGTGCACAAACCGTTAAGCCCGCTTTTTTCTATGTTCCGAACGGAGCCGGTCTTTCAGACGGCCTGCAACAGGCAACAACCCCAAACCGTGAAAACACTATTTACCGGCAACAGCGGCAAGCCGAACATTTGGCTGAAAATATCCGCCACATTTGCCCGCAATCCTTGCAACGCAGGGAAGAAATACTGCGTTACCGCCCGAAACATTGGCTCAGCGCCGAAGGCGACAGCGAACGTCTGATGGTGGTGCTGGCCGCCTTATTCGCCCCTGCGGCTTTGGCCGAAGCCGAGGCCGAATGGGCCGTTCGCTTTCCTTTGCGCTCGGCATTCTACCGCCGCTTGCAGCAGCACCCCCTGCCCCAACCGCTTCACCGCGCCTTATTGGAATATCTGCTGCCTTCGATAGCCGCCCTGCCGCAAAGCGAGCAAGACTATCTCAACACCCAGCTACACCTGCTGCTGGCCAACCACACCTTGCCCGCACCGAAAGCCTTTTTGTGGCTGCTGGCTTCGGCCTGGCTGCCGCAATTCGTGCATCAAGCGCATACGGAAAATAACAATATTACCGAGCACCTGATTCCTGCCGTTACGGAATGGGCCAAACAAGGTGGCACTTTAAATGCCGCCGCCCGCCAAAACCTACCCCAGTTTCTGCATCAGGCCGCCATGCTGCCGCGCAAGAAACGGGCAACGGTAATGGAACGCTGCCGACAGATTGTTATAGAAAGCAGCGATATGCCGTGTGCGGCGGAAGCAGAGGAAGTATTGCAGATATACGGGCAACTTGCCGAAGGCCGATACCATAGCAGGTAAACTTACACAGCATTGCTGCGCCTTAGTTAAAAGAAAACAATTGTATAAACCGCACGCCATAGTGAATCCACTTAAATTCCGTCATTCCCGCTTAGACGGGAATGGCGGAATTTAAGCCTTTCAGACGGCCTTAAGGTATTTTTGCAAAAGTCTCGGTCTGAGCGAATTTTGCAAAAGCATCCGCCCGCAAATATTTCAACCAATTCATCAACTCAAAATAAAAAATCCCTGCTTGAAAGCAGGGATTTTTCCATACCAAACCGGAAAACAAATTAACGTTTTGAGAATTGTTTGGCGCGGCGTGCTTTGCGCAGACCAGGCTTTTTACGCTCAACTTCACGGGCATCGCGGGTAACGAAGCCGGCTTGCGACAGAGCGGGTTTCAGGGCTGCATCGTAGTCGATCAGCGCACGGGTAATGCCGTGGCGGATAGCGCCTGATTGGCCGGTTTCACCACCGCCGGTTACGTTAACTTTGATGTCGAAAGCTTCGGCATTTTCAGTCAGAACCAAAGGTTGGCGAACCACCATGCGGCTGGTTTCGCGTGCGAAGAATTCGTCAACGGGGCGGCCGTTTACAATAATCTGGCCGGTGCCTTTTTGCAGAAATACACGAGCCACTGAACTTTTGCGGCGGCCTGTGCCGTAGTAGTATTTACCGTTCATGTCGTGTCCTTAGATTTCCAAAACTTTGGGTTGTTGGGCTGCATGGCCGTGCTCGGAGCCGGCATACACTTTCAGTTTTTTGATCATGGCGTAACCCAAGGGGCCTTTGGGCAGCATGCCTTTAACGGCTTTTTCCAAAACGCGCTCGGGGAATTTTTCCTGCATTTCGGTGAAGTTGCACTCATAGATACCGCCGGGGAAGCCTGAGTGGCGGTAGTATTTTTTGTCGAGTGCTTTGTTGCCGGTTACACGCAGTTTGTCGGCGTTAATCACGATGATGTAGTCGCCGGTGTCAACGTGGGGGGTATATTCGGGCTTGTGTTTGCCGCGCAGACGGCGGGCGATTTCTGCGGCAACGCGACCCAAAACTTTGTCTTGGGCGTCAACCACGAACCACTCGCGCTTTACTTCATGCGGCTTGGCTGAAAAGGTTTTCATAATGGGGCAATCCAGATAGATATAGAAAGCTGCCGATTTTATAGAGGATTGCGGCAGCTGTCAATCTGATTTAGGTGCTTTCGGATAAGGTTCCGGCCCGGCAAAGAAAATCGGCTGCACAATCCTGAATCGGGTGTTGTTTTTACACCGTACAGAATGAAA
Source organism: Neisseria dentiae (assembly GCA_041827905.1). Lineage (GTDB taxonomy): Bacteria > Pseudomonadota > Gammaproteobacteria > Burkholderiales > Neisseriaceae > Neisseria > Neisseria dentiae_B. Next base: position 2,218 of record JBHALY010000030.1, on the reverse strand, counting down.
TACCGCCCTTTGCGGGCGGTATTTTGAAATGGGGAATCCCCGCAGATGCCGTTTGGGCGGAATCCGCTTGAACCTTGCTGACAAGGCGGTCACCTCGGACAGTTTCGGGTGCATCTGTTCAGACGCTCGCGCCCACTGCAACTCCCGGCAACCTGAAGCGAACGTATTGGTTCAAAGGAATGTATGCCTTCGCGAACACCGCAGGGAAAAAGAAGTTAGGCTTGCACTTGTGTTTTGTTTAAAACTTTTTCGCAAGCATTAATCATGTCTGTTATTTTACGCTCAAAATCGCCGATTGCCAAATCGTCTTTCATCGACATTTTCAACAGATCGTGCACAAGGTTGAGTGCGGCCATAATCACGATTTTGTCGGTTTCGACGATGCGGCCGCTTTGCTTGATGGCATCGAATTTCTGATTGAGCATGGAAACGGCTTGCAGCAGCGTGGCTTTTTCTTCGGCGGGGGTGCCGATGGTGAAAGAGCGCCCCATGATTTCGAGGCTGACTTGTTCGATACTCATTAATTTAGCCCTCTTGTGCGGTGGTTTCGGCTTCCTGCGGCAGGCGTGCCAGCAGGGTGCGCAGGTGTTCGGCATTGGCGCTCAAGGCGTTGCGGTATTTTTGGTTTTCGGCGGTTAATGCGTCGATTTGCGCCTGCATCTGTTCGGTAATGCTGCGATGCTGTGCCTGCATTTGTTCGGTGGCGTTCCGGTGCTGCGCCTGCGTGGCTTCGGTGGCGGCAAGATGCTGGCTCTGCATGGTTTCGACGGTGTTGCGGTGTTGCGCTTCCATGTCGGTTTTGAGCTTGTTCATCTGCACCATCAGGGCTTCGCTCAATTCGTCCACTGCGGCCTGATGTTCGTTTTTCTGCTGCTCCTGCGCCAAGTGCTGGCGGGAAAGTTCGTCGTTGAGCCGGGCAACTTCTTCTTGCAGGCGTTTGTTTTCTCCAAGCTGGGTTTCGAATTTCTGCGCCAGCTGGTAAACGTTGACTTCGAGTTTGTCTAATAACTGATTCATGTTGTGTGCACTCGGTTGGTTACGGGGGCAAGCATAGTAGGGATAACGGGGGCTGTCAAATAAGGCCGTCTGAACGTTATGTTTTTCAGACGGCCTGTATAGCGGCGGGTTTCGTTATTCGAAACGGGCTTCCCTTTCCATCAGGCGCTCGACCACCTGGCGGGCGTCAAGCTCTTTGCGGATAAGCTGGAGCAGGGTTTGCGTGATGGGCATATCGATTTGGTAGGTGCAGGCGGTGTTGAACACTTCTTCGATGGTGCTCACGCCTTCCGACACATGGCCGATTTCGGTTAACACTTGGTGCAGCTCTTTGCCCTCTGCCAACCCCAGTCCGACGCGCCGGTTGCGCGACAGGGCGCCGGTGCAGGTGAGGATCAGATCGCCGATGCCTGCCAGGCCCATCATGGTTTTGGGCTGCGCGCCCATGGCAACAGCCAGGCGGGTAATTTCGGCCAAACCGCGCGTAACCAAAGCGGCGCGGGCGTTGAGGCCGTAGCCGAGGCCGTCTGAAAGGCCGGTGGCGATGGCCATGATATTTTTTACTGCTCCGCCCACCGCCACGCCGATGGCGTCTTCGCTGCCGTATAAACGCAGCACATTGGTGTTCAGACGGCCTACCAGTTCTTCCACCCATACTTTGTTTTCCGATGCCAGCACCACAGCGCAAGGCAGTTGCTGCGCCAATTCCTGAGCAAAGCTGGGGCCGGACAGCACGCCGATGTTGGGGTTATCCGGCAGCACTTCTTTCACCACTTGGAAGGTCAGCAAGCCGGTATCCTGCTCGAAACCTTTGCAGGCAGTGAGCACGGGCAGATGGCCGGCGCCGTGTTCGGCTAAAAGCCTTGCGCTGTCGCGCAGGCCGGCAACCGACGTTACGATCAGCACAAGCTCGGCGCCTACCAAGGCTTCGTTCAGGTTTGTGTGCACGCTCAAACCGGCCGGCAGCGTAAAACCGGGCAGATAGCGTTTGTTTTCACGGTCGCGCGCCAGGTTTTCCATGTGTTCGGGATTGCGCGACCACACGGCGGTTTCGTGGCCGTGCAGGGCAAAGTGGATGGCAAGCGCAGTTCCCCAAGAGCCTGCGCCCATTACGGTGATTTTCATATTTGGTTTCTCCGACTCAATTCGCTAACTTTAAAACAATCGCAGCGGTGGTGCAAGTTTGCGGGCGGCGCGTTGTGTTTGCATATTTATGACTGTG
>JBHALY010000029.1:0-3303 GCA_041827905.1 Neisseria dentiae | reverse complement strand
TGCGGCGCATTTCTTCATTGTGCGTTTATGCCCTTTAGGGTACTGCTCGCTCGCTTAGCCTATCTGTTTGATATGTCTGCACTCGCTGCGCTGCTACGCCTTGAACTGCATCCACATCTGGGGACAAAGGTCTCCGTAGATTTTTGTGTTCATTCACTCACTATAAAAAAAGGAACCCTGCCATGAACCTGCCTTATCAAGCCATGCTCGAACAAGCCACCGATTCGGTTATCTACGCCGATCAAACGGGCATTATCCGTTTTTGGAACCGCGCCTCTGAAATACTGTTCGGTTTCAGCGCCGAAGAAGCCGTCGGCCAAAGCCTCGATATTATTATTCCCGAATATCTGCGCGAACCGCATTGGCGGGGATTTTACGCCGCCATCGAAACAGGCAGAACCAAACACGGCGGCAAGCCCGCGCGCACCAAGGCGTTAAACAAAGCCGGCGGATATATTTATGCCGAAGTGGGCTTTTGTGTGGTGGTTGATGAAGAAACAGGGCGGAAAGGAGCATTGTCAATCGCCCGTGCGGCAGCACCGAAAGGATAAACTGAGATTAAAGATGCCATGCCCGAAGCAAACAGAGGCCGTCTGAAAACTTTCAGACGGCCTCTGTTTGTCTGTTAACAGCAACCCCAAAACCAAACTAGCCCACGCGGTAAAACGCCAGGCTGCCGAGCAGGTTGGGCAGGATGTTGATGCGCCTGCCCGCGGTCATCACCGTGCGCTCGAGCACACGGATATGGTTTTTGGCGCACAGGCGGTCGAAATCCTGCAAGGTGCACCAGTGGATATTGGGCGTGTTATACCATTGATAGGGCATGCGCTCGCTCACCGGCATATGGCCCAACAGGCCGATTTGCAGGCGGTTTTTCCAGTAGCCGAAATTGGGGAACGATACGATGGCCTGTTTGGCCACACGGGTGAGGTCTTGCAGGATGGTTTCGGTGTTCTGCATGGCCTGTATGGTTTGGCTTAACACGATGATGTCGAAGCTGTCGGCATCGAAATCCTGCAAGCCTTGTTCCAAATCGGCCTGTATCACGTTGATGCCGCGTTCCATCGAGGCGAGTACGCCCTCAGTGTCGATTTCCACGCCGTAGCCGCTACAATTTTTTTCCCGAATCAGGGCGGAAAGCAGCTCGCCTTTGCCGCAGCCTAAATCCAGCACGCGGCTGCCGGCGGGAATCCAATCGTAAATCAGTTGTAAGTCGTCGCGCAGTTCAGTCACGGCGGCACTCCTCGGCTACGTTATTCATATAGGCGCGCACGGCGCGGATATAAGGTTCGTCGGTCATCAGAAAGGCATCGTGGCCGTGGTGCGACTCCACTTCGATATACTGCACGCTTTTTCCGGCTTTCACCAAATGTTTCACCAGCGCGCGCGAGCGGGCGGGGGCGAAACGCCAGTCGGTGCTGAAGCTGGCCACAAAAAATTTGGCCTGCACGGTTTTGAGGGTGGCCACCAAATCGTTGCCGAACTCGGCGGCAGGGGCGAAATAATCCAACGCTTTGGTCATGCGCAGGTAGGTGTTGGCATCGAAGCGCTCGGCGAATTTGTCGCCCTGATAGCGCAGGTAGGACTCGACTTCGAATTCAACGTCGTAGCTGTATTGATAGCCGTCGGCGTGCATATTGCGGCCGAATTTTCTGCCCAAGCCCTGTTCGGCAAGGTAGGTGATGTGCCCCATCATGCGGGCGATACGCAGGCCGCGGCGGGGCACGGTTTGATAGCGGCGGTAGTGGCCGTCGTGGAAATCGGGGTCGGTGATGATGGCTTGGCGGGCCACATCGTTAAAGGCGATGTTTTGCGCGGAAAGGCGGGTGGCCGAGGCAATCACGAGGGCGTGGCGCACGCGGTCGGGGAAGTCTATCGTCCATTGCAGGGCCTGCATTCCGCCCAAGCTGCCGCCGATAACGGCCGCCCATTGCCTGATGCCGAACCGGTCGGCCAAAAGGGCTTGGCTCCGTACCCAGTCTTTCACCGTTACCACGGGGAAATCGGCGCCGTATTCTTCGCCGGTTTCGGGGTTGGTGCTCAAGGGGCCGGTGCTGCCGTGGCAGCCGCCGAGGTTGTTCAGCCCCACCACGAAAAAACGGTCGGTGTCGATGGGTTTGCCGGGGCCGACCATGTTGTCCCACCAGCCGGGGTGTTTGTCGTCGGGCGAATGGCGGCCGGCAACGTGGTGGTTACCCGAAAGGGCATGGCAGACCAATACGGCGTTGGATTTGCTTGCGTTGAGCGTGCCGTAGGTTTCGACCATCAGATCGAAGCGCGGCAGGGTTTGGCCGTTTTGCAGGGCAAGCGGCGTTTCAAACGCGATTTTCTGCGGGGTTACAATCCAAACGTCGGCTTTGTCGGTCATGGCGGTCGGGCGCAAATTCGGGAAAACGGCTATTATATAGCGGAAAAACTTATTTCTGCCACAAGGCAGCAAGCCGCAGACAGTACAAATAGTACGGCAAGGCGCAGCAACGCCGTGGCAGAAATAAAGTTTTTTCCGCTATAGCGGTTTGGTTTTGGTTTGTGTGCGCATACGGCTGCGGCGGATATGCCGCTGTTTTTGTGTGTACGCTTTGCAAAGGCCGTCTGAAATCCGAATCTTTCAGACGGCCTCTGCGGTGAGCTTGGGAAACGGAATATTATGATAGGCCGCATTTTACGCATTGCGTTTCTGATTGCGCTGGTTGCTTTGGTGGTGCACCGTCTGTTTAACCGCAGGCAGAAACGCGCCCTGCACGAAATCGTGCAAATCAGCGCGTGGGTGTTTTTGGCGACAGCGCTGGCGGTGCTGGGGTGGTATGTGTTGGGTGCGTGGTGAGGCTGTTTTGAATTTTGCAATTGGGCAGGCCGTCTGAAATGTTTCAGACGGCCTGAGGCCTTTGTAAAATTCAAATTGCTATCTAAAAAATCTGAACTTCGTCATTCCCGCGTAGGCGGGAATCTAGGCGTTTTTTCATAAGTTATTGAAATAAAATACTTGATGGTTTTAAGGCTGGATTCCCGCCTACGCGGGAATGACGGAATCCAAGCATTTCAGACGGCCTAAACGAATTTTGCAAAGGCTTCGGCCTGTTTGCTTTTGCCAGCATCTGCAGAACCGGTTTTTAGGACTGCTTGTGCTCGGCCTTTCCGCCTTTGGCTGCATCCGCAACGATCTGCACGGGGAAAAACAAGTGCAGGGGGTTGGCTTTAATCTGCAACCAAGTGCTTTTTAAGAGCGCGGGCACGCTGTCGATATGGGTGCCGCGGGCGCGCAGGGCAACGGTGAGGGCGAGGGCGAAGCTCACCAGCAGGTTG
>JBHALY010000028.1:0-5697 GCA_041827905.1 Neisseria dentiae | reverse complement strand
GCTATGTGGTGGAACAAAGCTTCGGCACCCTGCACCGCAAGTTCCGTTACAGTCGGGCCTCTTACTTTGGAGTGGAGAAGGTAACGGCTCAATGCCGTCTGAAAGCGATTTGTCTGAACCTGTTGAAGGCAGCGAACAGGCTTAGTGTGCCTGTTGCCGCCTGAAAAGGTGGCAAACCCCTTGAATAAGGGTTTTAGAGCGGAAATGGGCAGAGGTTTGATGTTTTTTAATCGGAACTTATATACAAAGTAGCCGGATATGAAGAGAGTCATATCCGGCTACTTTTTGCAAAGGTCTCAGGCCGTCTGAAATGCTTAACCGCGAAAAAAGGGCGCTTTATCAAGCGCCCTTTTCTACTGCCGTCAAGATTTAGTCTTTCTTGTCTTTCACTTCTTCAAACTCGGCGTCAACCACATCGTCGTTGCCTTTGGCACCACTGTCGGCTGCCTGTTCCGCACCCGCGCCGTTGGCTTCTGCCTGTGCTTGGGCATAAACCAGCTCGCCCAGTTTTTGGCTGGCCGTGCCCAAAGCTTCGGCCTTGGCATCGATGTCGGCTTTGTCTTCGCCTTTCACGGCTTCTTCGGCGGCTTTCAAAGCGTCTTCGATTTTGGCTTTTTCATCGGCATCGAGCTTGTCGCCGTATTCGCCCAGTGATTTTTTCACAGAGTGAATCAGCGCTTCGGCTTGGTTGCGCGAAGCCACCAGTTCGGTCAGTTTTTTGTCCTCTTCGGCATTGGCTTCGGCGTCTTTCACCATGCGTTCGATTTCTTCCTCGCTCAAGCCTGAAGAACCCTGAATGGTGATTTTGGCTTCTTTGCCGGTGCCTTTGTCTTTGGCCGACACGTGCAGGATACCGTTGGCGTCGATATCGAAGGTTACTTCGATTTGCGGAATGCCGCGCGGTGCCGGTGCGATGTCGCCCAAATTGAAGTTACCCAGCGATTTGTTGGCGGAAGCACGCTCGCGCTCGCCTTGCAGCACGTGGATGGTAACGGCGCTTTGGTTGTCTTCGGCGGTTGAGAACACTTGCGACGCTTTGGTCGGGATAGTGGTGTTTTTGTTGATGAGTTTGGTCATCACACCGCCCATGGTTTCGATACCGAGCGACAAGGGGGTTACGTCGAGCAGCAATACGTCGCTGCGGCCGCCGCCCAACACTTCGCCCTGAATCGCGGCGCCGAGCGCCACGGCTTCGTCGGGGTTGACGTCTTTGCGCGGTTCTTTGCCGAAGAAGGCTTTCACGGCGTCCTGCACTTTGGGCATACGGGTTTGGCCGCCCACCAGAATCACGTCGTCGATATCGCCCACGCTCAAGCCGGCATCTTTAACGGCCACTTTGCACGGCTCGATAGAGCGTTCGATCAAGTCTTCCACCAGGCTTTCGAATTTGGCGCGGGTGATTTTCATCGCCAAGTGTTTCGGACCTGCGGCATCCATGGTGATGTAGGGCAGGTTGATTTCGGTTTGCTGGCCGCTGGAAAGCTCGATTTTGGCTTTTTCGGCGGCTTCTTTCAGGCGTTGCAGCGCCATCACGTCGTTTTTCAGATCGATGCCTTGTTCTTTTTTGAACTCGGCGATGATGTAGTCGATCAGGCGTTGGTCGAAATCTTCGCCGCCCAAGAAGGTGTCGCCGTTGGTAGCCAGCACTTCAAACTGTTTTTCACCGTCGATGTCGGCGATTTCGATGATGGAAATATCGAAGGTGCCGCCGCCCAAGTCGTACACGGCGATTTTGCGGTCGCCTTTGGTGTTTTTATCCATACCGAAAGCCAATGCGGCTGCGGTCGGCTCGTTGATGATGCGTTTCACGTCCAAACCGGCGATGCGGCCCGCGTCTTTGGTGGCTTGGCGCTGGCTGTCGTTGAAGTAGGCCGGAACGGTAATCACGGCCTCGGTTACCGGTTCGCCCAAATAGGCTTCGGCGGCCTGTTTCATTTTGCGCAGCACTTCGGCGGAAACCTGCGGGGGAGACAGCTCTTTGCCCTGCGCTTTCACCCAAGCGTCGCCGTTGGCGGCTTTCACGATGTCGAAAGGCATCAGGTCGATGTCTTTCTGAACTTCTTTGTCTTCGAATTTGTGGCCGATCAGGCGTTTTACCGCGTAAATGGTGTTTTTCGCGTTGGTTACGGCTTGGCGTTTGGCCGGCGCGCCGACCAAGATTTCGCCGCCGTCCAAATAGGCGATGATGGAAGGCGTGGTGCGCGCGCCTTCGGCGTTTTCAATTACTTTGGTTTGGCCGTTTTCTGAAATAGCCAAGCATGAGTTGGTTGTACCTAAGTCGATACCGATTACTTTTGCCATTGTGTTATTGCTCCTTAAATGATTTCTGAAATTCTGTCCGGGCATCTGCCCTGTCGGGTTCGTAAATAAGGTGTATTTTGAACTTTTCAAGTATGCGCGCTTAAATTTTTTGACGAAATAATCATTTTTAATTCAAGTGCTTGATTTACTTATCCACAAGCCGTGTTTTGCTTTTTGCTTTCAGACGGCCTTTTGCATTACCACCTTAAGGCCGTCTGAAAATTTTGTTTCTAAAAAAACGGCCGCAGCGGTGCTTTCAGTTGCCGCCCTCTCCGCCTTGAGCCACGGTTACCATGGCGGGACGCAATACGCGGTCGGCCAGTTGGTAGCCTTTTTTCAGCACGCTCACCACGGTATTGGGTTCCTGATCGCTTTCCACCGCCTGCATGGCTTGGTGGTGGTGGGGGTCGAGTTTGTCGCCCGGCTGCGGGTTGATTTCGGTGATTTGGGTGTGTTCGAAAGCTTTGTTCAATTCGTTCAGCGTCATCTGCACGCCCATTTTCAAGGCGTCGAAATTACCGCTTTGGTCGAGCAGCGCCATTTCCAGATAATCTTTCACCGGCAGCATTTCGGCGGCGAATTTCTGGCCGGCGTATTTGTGCGTGGCCTGGATTTCTTCAGTATGGCGGCGGCGCAGGTTCTGCTCGTTGGCCAAACCGCGCAGTTGTTCGTCTTTCAACATGCCTTCGAGTTCGGCGATTTTGGCTTCCAAATCTTCGTAAGAAGGCTTCTCCTGTGCTTCTCCCTGCTCTGCCTGAGGCATTTCTGCGGCTTCGTTATTTTCTACGTTTTGGTTTTGTTCGGTCATTTGGGTGAATCCTTTGCGGTTGGTTATATTTGATAGGGCTTTAATATAAGGCCGCCGGCAGCTTATTCAAGCCGCAATCTTTACGAAATCGCACAAGGGCTCAGGCCGTCTGAAAAACAATGCGTCCGATTGGAACGGAAGTTTATTTTCCACACTAAACGGTAAAACCGAATCAAGCAGAGAATAAATCTTCAGCCGTATTTTTCAGACGGCCGGTTGAAAAAGCAAAAAGGCAAAACCTTTCGGTTTTGCCTTTTGAATACTCCGGTGCTTAGTGAACGTCTTTCCAGTATTCTTTTTTCAGGAAATACGCCAACGGCAGCATCACGGCCATCAGGAAAATCAGCACGATATAACCCGTGCGTTTGCGCTGCAGCTGTGCGGGCTCACCCATATACACCATAAAGTTAACCAAATCGCGGGCGTAATCGTCGTATTCTTTGGTAATCACTTTGCCGTTGGGCAGTTGGCGGGTTTGCAGGCCGGTAGATTCCCAATGGAGTTTGGGCACCAGATTGCCGTGTGCGTCTTTCACCATCACGGGTTGGCCTTTTGCATCCAACTCAACCGCCTGTACGCCTTGTTGCTGCCACAAGGGGTGCGGCATGGCGGCGTTCGGCAGAACGGTATTGTTCCAACCGGTCGGGCGGGTCGGGTCTTTATAGAAACCGCGCATATAGGCGTAGAGATAGTCCGCACCGCGCGAACGGGCAATCAGCGAAAGGTCGGGCGGAGCCGCGCCGAACCACTTTTTCGCATCCGCAGGATTGATGGCGGCATGCATCACGTCACCCACTTTATCGGTGGTGAACATCAGGTTGTTTTTGATTTCGTCTTCGGTCAGGCCGATATCTTGCAGACGGTTGAAACGCATGGCGGTAGCCGAGTGGCACGACAAGCAGTAGTTGGTGAAAATCTGCGCGCCGCGTTGCAGGCTCTCTTGGTCGCGCAAATCGATTTCAACCGGCTCATAGTTTCCGCCGCCTGCTGCGACTGCCATACTCATCGGAGCTGCCAGCAATAAGGCAGCAAACCAGTTTTTCAATGTTTGTTTCATTTTCGCTGCCCTCATTAAATCAGAATTGCAAACAGGTATGCACCTACCACGGTGATGATGGTGTAAACGAAGAACATGACTTTCTGTTTGGTCGTGCTCATGGTTACGCGGGCAGGCACTTCGCGGTCTTTATCCATTTTGGTATAGAACGGCATACCCAGGAAGAATGCAAAGTAAATGACAGACAGGATACGCGCCACGATGGTGCGGGTGTCGGTAGCCACTAAAGCACCCAAAATACCCAAACCGATGAAAGAAATGATAAACAGCACCAGCATGGTTTTGAAAATCGGGCCGCGGTAGCGGATGGATTTCACGGGAGAGCGGTCAAGCCACGGCAAGAGGGCAATCAGCACCACGGCCGCACCCATACCGATCACACCCCAAACCTGCGTGCCGAAGAACGAGGGAATCGCGCGCAAAATGGCGTAGAACGGTGTGAAATACCATACCGGTGCGATGTGCGCGGGCGTTACCAGCGGGTTGGCGGCATCGAAGTTCGGTTTTTCCAAGAAGTAACCGCCGCCTTCGGGGGCGAAGAACATAATGGCGCAGAACACAATCAGGAATACCACCACGCCCAAGATGTCTTTCACGGTGTAGTAGGGGTGGAAAGGAATGCCGTCGAGCGGAATGCCGTTTTCGTCTTTCAGTTTTTTGATTTCCACACCATCAGGGTTGTTGGAACCCACTTCGTGTAGGGCAATCAAGTGCGCCGCAACCAAGCCTACCAACACCAGCGGCACGGCAATCACGTGCAGGGCGAAGAATCGGTTGAGGGTAACGTCGGAAACGTTGAAGTCGCCGCGGATCCAAGTGGACAAATCAGGGCCGATAACGGGAATCGCGGCAAACAGGTTGATAATTACCTGCGCACCCCAAAACGACATCTGACCCCACGGCAAGAGGTAGCCCATAAAGGCTTCGGCCATCAGCGCCAGAAAAATCAGCGAACCGAACACCCACACCAGCTCGCGCGGTTTTTTAAACGAACCGTAAATCAGGCCGCGGAACATATGCAGATACACCACCACGAAAAACATGGAAGCGCCGGTGGAGTGCATATAGCGGATAATCCAGCCGCCGGAAACGTCGCGCATGATGTATTCCACGGCGGTAAAGGCGGCGGGCAGGTTGTATTGGTTCAGGTTGCCGTCGGGCTTGTAGTTCATGGTCAGGAAAATACCGCTGACGATTTGAATCACCAGCACCAGCATGGCCAGCGAACCGAAGAAATACCAGAAGTTGAAGTTTTTCGGCGCGTAATACTCGGTTACGTGCTCTTTCATCATTTTAGACAAAGGGAACCGTGCGTCCACCCAGTCTAACAATGCCTTTGCTTTGTTATTGGTTTGGTTTGCCATGATAAGTCCCTTTATTTATCGTCGCCCACCAGGATAGTGGTGTCGTTCAGGTATTTGTAGGGCGGAATAATCAGGTTGGTCGGTGCCGGCACGCCTTTGAACACGCGGCCCGCCAAGTCGAATTTGGAACCGTGGCACGGGCAGAAGAAACCGCCCTTCCAATCGGC
>JBHALY010000027.1:0-4157 GCA_041827905.1 Neisseria dentiae | reverse complement strand
GCGGCGAAGTGTGGATAAACGGTGAAAACCGCACCCGCGTCCCACCCGAGCGCCGCCATATTTCGCTCGTATTCCAAGACTATGCCCTGCTGCCGCATTTAAATGTGCTGCAAAACGTTGCTTTCGGGTTAAAAATGCGCGGTATTGGCAAGGCCGAAGCGCAGCGGCACGCCGAAGCCATGCTGGCCGAAGTCGGTTTGGCCGACGAAGCGGAACGCCGCCCCGAAAGCCTGTCCGGCGGCGAACAGCAACGCGTGGCACTCGCCCGTGCGCTGGTTACCGAACCGCAGCTGATGCTGCTCGACGAGCCTTTCTCCAGCCTCGACACCGGCCTGCGCAGCCAGCTCAGGCAGCTGACGGCCGAAAACATCCGCCGCCGCAACATCCCCGCCGTAATGGTTACGCACGACCCCGAAGAAGCATTTGCATTGGCCGACCGCATCGCGCTGATGCACAACGGAAAAATTATCCAACTGGCCGCACCCGACGCGCTGATTGCCGCCCCTGCCGATGCCCGCGCGGCACGTTTGATCGGCGCAGAAAACGTTAGCAACGAGCGCTATATTCCGCAACAGGCACTCTATTTCAACCACCCCCACGGCGCGGCCAGCAAAATCGTGTCGCACACCCGCCTGCCCGACCGCAGCCTGATTACACTCCGCCACCCACAGCACGGCGACATCCGGCTGTATCTCGATCCGGCACAATCCGGCAACTTAAACCTGCAACCGGGCAGCGAATGGCCGTTGGGTGTAGATGAAAGCCAGGTGGTCAGATTCGGCTGAAACCGTAAAAGCCACCGATTTGCCCATACGGTAAAACCTTGTTCTACTTTTATCGCAAATACACCACAGGCCGTCTGAAAACACGCCCCGCAGCGGTCAAAACTCAAACCCCATCTGATCGGGCAATTCCGCCGATGCCTGCTGCTTTTCCCACGCCAGCTTTTGCAGTTTCTGACGGCGCATGGCAATCAAGCGCATCACTTGATGTTTCTGCGTATCGCTCATTTTCAGCCAATACAGGCGCTCGTCGCGGCTGCGCAGGCAGCCTTTGCAGAAGCCTTTGCTGTTGGCTTCACACACGCCGACACAGGGGCTGGGAATGGCGAAGAATTCGAGTTGTTCCATAATCATGCCGAAAACAGGGGGCAGGTATGCCGATTACCTTTGCAAGACTGCCATTCTGCTTGAAAACACAGGCGGTTTCAATGACAAGCCGTCTTCATACCATTGTGCCGAAAATAACGGTACAATTCGGCCAACCGCAAAATCTCACAGGTTTCACACATGGGCACACAGATTATCGCCGTAGCCAACCAAAAAGGCGGCGTCGGCAAAACCACCACCGTGGTCAACCTTGCCGCTTCGCTGGCGGCGCAAAAAAAACGGGTTTTGGTGATCGACCTCGACCCGCAGGGCAACGCCACCACCGGCAGCGGCATCGACAAGAGCAATATCCATAGCGGCATTTACCAAGTGCTGTTGGGTGAGGCTGAAATCAAAGATGCGCTGATCCGCAGCGAGTCGGGCGCATACGACGTATTGGCCGCCAACCGTGCATTGGCTGGCGCCGAGGTGGAGTTGGTGCAGGAAATCGCCCGTGAAATGCGCCTGAAGAACGCGCTGGCCGAAGTGGCCGGCAATTATGATTTCGTGTTAATCGACTGCCCGCCCACGCTCACGCTGCTCACGCTCAACGGCTTGGTGGCGGCCAACGGTGTAATTGTGCCGATGGTGTGCGAATATTATGCGCTCGAAGGCATTTCCGACTTAGTGGCTACCGTGCGCAAAATCCGCCAGGCCATCAACCCGCAATTGGATATTATCGGCATCGTACGCACGCTATACGACAGCCGCAGCCGCCTTTCCCAAGAAGTTTCCGAGCAGTTGCAGGCGCATTTCGGCAAACAGCTTTTCACCACCACCATTCCCCGCAACGTGCGCCTGGCCGAAGCACCCAGCCACGGCATGCCCGCTTTAGCCTATGATGCCAAAGCCAAAGGCACGCTGGCTTATTTAGACTTGGCCAAAGAGTTGTTAAAAAAGCTGAAATAAGGAATATTTGAATGGGCGGTATTTCAGGCTGCCCCACCAGCACCCGGTCTGAAATTTCTGACAAACCGCCGCCAACTAAAACAAGCAGAAAACCGCACTATCCCGCCATGTTTTCTGCTTTTTATTCGGCTAAGATATTTTCAGACGGCCTTATATATTTCGCCCCATGCAAGGGGCATAGCTTACAAACGTAAAGCCCCTTTAACTTAACTAGCCAAGTGAAAGGGGCTTAATCATGTGCATTATTTATTACACAGTAAATCCTTATTCGGAATCTGATCCTAAATCTTTTATTGTTCGGGTTTTCAAAGATGAAGAAGGCGAAGCCCGTTGTCTTAAAACCGCATCTTTTCCCGTTCGCCGTCCAGATTGCTTGAGCAAAATAATTAATGAAGCAAATGAGTTTGGCCGTTTGAGCGTAAAAGAAATGATGGATAAGGCCTTTACCTAATGAAAATGGCTGGCGGCGGGTGCGGACGGGGCGCGCCCCGCGCGCGCGGCGGCAACCGCCGCATAAGCCCCCCCCCTAGACTAACAGGGGGGGAGCAAAAAATAAAAGCCCCGAATTTCCAAATGTGGGGAGCAAATGGCACAAATAGAATATTTTTCCCATTTCATTACCGATGAGCGGGGGAAATTGATTGAAATCCCTCAAAGGCGGGGAAAGCAAGACGGGGTATTCATAGACTGGCTGTCGATAACATTTCATGAAGATACGCTGGTCAAGGTGGCGGGATATCCGCTCGTATCGGATACCGATTACATGTATGTTTTAAGCCGCAAACTGGAAGAAATACTAGGTTTTGGCATTACCCGAAAGTGTAAGTCCAAAGGCAATAAATTCTACGACATGATGTTCCGGCTTGGTTCGGAAGATGTCGATTACGGGGAAGTCCACTATGGCGGTCAACGCGATACCGTCTTGATTGAGCTTAAAGGCGTTGGCTGCAATCTCGCTAAAGAAGGTTGGGAGCAAAGGATGTATGAGTTTTTAAGCCAAGCTTTGCGTCCGCGTATTACCCGAATCGATTTGGCACTTGATTTCTTCGATGGGCAATATAGCCCGGAACAAGCGGAAATTGACCACGATAATGGCTTTTTCGATAACCACAATATGCGGCCGAAATCCGAAAGGGTGGGAACTGCATGGCGTAAAGAAGACGGAAGCGGCAAAACCTTTTACATAGGCCGGAAGAAAAACGCAAGGTTTGTCAGGGTGTACGAAAAAGGCAGGCAGCTTGGCGATAAAGAATCTCTGTGGACACGTTTTGAAATTCAGTTTAACCACGGTGATATAGAAATACCGCTGGATATTTTAAATGATGAAGGTGCGTATTTCTGCGGGGCGTTTCCGATATGTGCCAGCTTTGAAAACATGCCTCAACAAAAACGGTTTGAGCCAAGAGAAAAAGCATTAAACCTTACTTTCAGTCATAAGCTGAAACACGCGAAAAACGCCGTCGGCAAACTGGTTAACTTCATGTCGGATTTGGGTTTTGAACCCCATGAAATCGTGAATATGCTGAAAGCCGAACAGGGTTATCCCAAAGGGCTTGAACCTGAAAAATACGATTTGAATGAACTCCGTAATGTAGAAAAACAGGGCTTCATACATGAAACGGCGGAAGCGGTTTTAGAAGCCGAAACAGCGGAATTGGATTGGTTGGATTTCAAACTTTCGGGGGATTTTAAAGCAAGAGAACGCCTATTCGATATTGAGCGTGAAATAGAAGAAAAGCGGAAAGCGGATGAAGAATATGAGTGGTGGTTATCCGTTCAATATGAAAAGTATCTGCCTTTGGAACAACAGCTTAAGATTGTTCAGTATCGTGAAAAACAACGGATGGCAACTATAAGGCGTAAACAATCCATTTATAGGGCCTATTTCGGGCGGCTCGTTGCGTATAGGAAAAAGCCCGTTGAATTTACTTATTGTGATTTTTAGAAAGGCAATGAAATGTTGGCGTAAGGGACAAAATGGGTGCTAAAAATCCTTGAAAGCCTTATCCTGAAAGGATTTCAAGGATTCAAAGGTTTTGAACACAAAAAATGCCCTTTTTGCACCTCCCGAAGCATTAAACGTAACGGCACTAGAAACGG
>JBHALY010000026.1:0-2619 GCA_041827905.1 Neisseria dentiae | reverse complement strand
CTGCCATCAAGGCATGAAAAAAGATAATAAGATTAGGTTTATTAAAGATTATTTCTCTATTCGGCAGCCTGAATAGCACCCAAAATGTCCCTTAGAGAGATGCTACTCCAAAATAGCACCCATTTTGTCCCTTACGCCGATTTTTTAAATGCACGGCGCGGTTTTCGACGAACAGCGCGTAAAGCGTTTCAGACGGCCTTTTTCAGGTTTGCAGCGGCTTTTTGCAAAGGTTGCGGCCGTGCTACAACCCCAGCTCCCAAGTGTTGTCTTGCGGCTCGAGCAGGCCGTCGGGGCGGTTTTCGTAGTGGGCGAAAATGTGCTCGATGATTTCGTCTTCACCGTCGATTAACTGCACCAAATCCAAATCTTTTTCGGAAATCATGCCGTTGCCGAGCAGTTGGTCGCGGATCCAATCCATCATGCCCTGCCAGAAGGTTTTGCCCACCAGAATAATCGGGCGGCTGGGCGTTTTGCCCGTTTGCACGAGGGTGAGGCTTTCAAACAGTTCGTCGAGCGTGCCGAAGCCGCCCGGCATCACCACATAGGCCACGGCGTGTTTCACAAACATCACTTTGCGCGGAAAGAAATGTTGGAATTTGATGGATAAATTCTGATACGGGTTGGCGTGCTGCTCGTGCGGCAGCACGATGTTCAGCCCCACGGCGGGGCTTTTGCCGGCAAACGCGCCTTTGTTGGCCGCTTCCATGATGCCGGGGCCGCCGCCGGAAATCACTGAAAAACCGGCGTCGGAAAGTTTGCGCGACAGCCGTTCGGTAAACAGATAATCGGGGTGGTCCACCGGCGTGCGCGCGCTGCCGTAAATGCTCACGGCGGGCTGGATGGCGCGCAGCTCTTCGCCCGATTCGACGAATTCTGAAATGATTTTCAACACATGATACGACTCGCGCGCCTGGATTTCGCGGCGGGTTTCTTCGGGCAGCATCGGTGCGGGCAGTTTGCGGTAAAGGTTCATAAGCGTTCTTTCGGTTGCGGACGGGGTATTGTAACCGACGGTGCCGGTTGCGGCCGTCTGAAAAATATTGCGGGAATCGGGAATATAGTCAAACCGGTAATTTCAGTTTCTGCTTAAGCTGATTCACTGTACGGCATCGGATCCGGCCGTTCAGACGGCCTTTTTCAGCGCCGCCACCCGCTCGCGTGCGCCGGGGTGGGAATCGTAAAAGCGCGAATACCATTTGTCGCTCACCAAACTCGAGGCGTTGCTGCGGTAGAGTTTGGTGAGGGCGGCAATCAGGTCGCCCGCAGAAGCAGTGGCGGCGGCGAAACGGTCGGCCTCGAATTCGTTTTTGCGCGACATCAGGCTGCCCAGCGGCGAGAACGGAAAGCTAAACACCGGCAGCACCAGCAAAAACAGCAGCAAAGCCATGGCGTGGCTGGGATAGGCCACGCCCAGCCCCGTGTAAAACGCCGCCTGCGGCATCAGCAGGCCGAGAACGAACAGCACCGCCAAAGCCAGCGCAAACGTTACCAGCATCTGTTTGACGATGTGTTTGTGTTTGAAATGCCCCAGCTCGTGCGCCAGTACCGCTTCCACTTCGTCGGGCTGCATATCTTCAAGCAGCGTGTCGTAAAACACGATGCGCTTGTTGTCGCCCAAACCCGTGAAATAGGCGTTGCCGTGGCCGGAGCGTTTGCTGCCGTCCATCACGAAAATGCCGTTGCTTTTGAAGCCCGTGCGTTCGAGCAGGTTTTCAATCTGCGTTTTCAGACGGCCTTCGGGCAGCGGCTCGAATTTATTGAACAAGGGTGCAATCCATTTCGGAAACGCCCACAGCAGCGCGAGCGAAAAGCCCAGCCACAGCAGCCACACCCACAGCCACCACAGCGCGCCGGTTACGCCCATCAGGTAAATCGCGGCATACAGCAGCGGCACGCCGATAACCGCGCCCAGCAGCAGCCCTTTGATGCGGTCGCCGAAAAACACCGCCGGCGTGCTGCGGTTGAAGCCGAAACGCGCTTCGAGCCTGAACGTGCCGTACCAGTCGAGCGGCAGCGAAAGCACGGTATTCACTAAGGCGAACAGCGCAACCAAAACCACGCCCTGCGTGATGGGGCCGTCTGAAAACTTCATGCTCAAGGCCGCCAGCAGGTTGAGGCCGCCGCCGAAGGTGAACACCAGCAGCAGCAGGGTCTCAAACACAATGCGGTAGCGCGCCAGCCGCTGTTTGGCCAGCGTGTAGTCGGCCGCCTTCTGGTGGTCTTCGAGCGGCACGGTGGCAATGAAATCCTGCGGCACGGCATGGCGGTGTTTGAGCACGGCACGGCTTTGGCGCACCGACAGATAAAGCTGCAAAGCGGTGGAAAACACGAGAAAAAACAGAAAGGCGGTGTAAACGGTGTGTGCATTCATTTTGAATATTTTTTCAATAAAAACAAACTTGTGGCGCAAAACAGACAACATCGGGCAGGGCGCTAACTAAATTTGGCATTCTGTAAAGCGCGTGAGTATAATGAGTGTCAGCAACTTTTCATAACTGTTTATCCTTTCGGAAAAACACTTCGGCCCTTGTTTACAAGGGCGTTTTTTTTGCCTGCCGGTTTCAGACGGCCTTTGCCCGGCAAAGGTTTCTTTTTTCATATTTCTTTTCACATCTTGCG
>JBHALY010000025.1:0-2723 GCA_041827905.1 Neisseria dentiae | reverse complement strand
CAGAAGCGGCTGGCACCGCGCGCTTTGGCGGTGCGGGCGATTTTGAGGATTTCTTCCACGTCCATCATTTGCGATTTTTCGAGGCCGGTGTTGTGGTGCGCCGACTGCGGGCAGTATTCGCAGTCTTCGGGGCAGCCGCCGGTTTTGATGGACAGCAGGGTTGAAAGTTGGATTTCGCGGGGGTTGAAGTGGGCGCGGTGGACTTCGGCGGCTTTGTAAACGAGGTCGAGAAACGGCATTTCAAACAGTTCTTCAACCTGGCATTTGCGCCAATATTGGGCGGTTTGGTGCGGTTTGCGCTCGCTTTTGCGGCGCAGGGCAACGGGGGCGACGGTCATGATAGGGGGCTTTCTGTTTCGGTTTCGCAGCGGCGCAATGACGCTGACGTGCTCAAGCTGCAAGCGCAATGTTTGCAGCGGCTTCTGTTGTGTGCAGGCCGTCTGAAAAACTCGGAGGGCTTGCCGCAGTTTGTTCGGCAAAGGTTTTTGGTTTTTCAGACGGCCTGCGCAATGCGGCTAAGTTTAACGGGATTGGGCGGCCTGTTCAATAAAAAGGGCAAACCCCGCCGTTCTAGGGCGTGTAGTCAGAAGGCTTGCGAAGCGGATTTTAACCAAAAACACCGCCGCAACGCGGTCGACTACACTCCCTAAGGTTTGCATTCTTAATTTTTCTGGCCTATATTTTCATATTAACAGACGAAACAAAGCATTATACCGCCTCAGCCACACCGACCCCACGCAGGAAAACCCATGAAAAAACTGTTCCCCGCCGCCTTGCTCCTCGCCGCGCTGGCCGCCGGCGGCTGGTATGTGTACCAGCAGCGGCACCAAAGCGGCCTGCCCGCAGGCTTTGCCCAATCCAACGGGCGTTTGGAACTCAACCGCTTGGACATAGCCAGCCTTTACCCCGGGCGGGTGCAGAAAATGCGGGTGGACGAAGGCAGCGAAGTGAAAGAAGGCGACGTGCTGGCCGAATTGTCGTCGGAAGCCAGCACCAGCCGCGTGGAAGCGGCCAAAGCGCAGAAACAGCGCGCCGAAGAAAGCACCGCCCGCGCCGATGCCGAAATCAAAGCCTACGAGCAGCGGCTGAAAGTGGCGCAGCTCGATTTGGATAACGCGCTGCAAATGCGGCGCGACGAGCTGGTGTCCGACAGCGAAGTGAGCAAACGCCGCGCCGAGCGCGACAGCGCCGCCGCATCGGTGCAGGCCGCCAAAGCCGTGCGCGCCGAATCGCGGGCGGCGGTGAACGCCGCGCAGGCACAAATCGGTGAAGCGTCGTCGGCCAACGACGATATGCTGATCCGCAGCCCGAAAACAGGCAGGGTGGAATACAGAATCGCCGAAGAAGGCAGCGTAATCGCCTCGGGCGGCAAAGTAGTGAGCCTGCTCGATCCGGCTGATGTGTCGATGAATATCTTTCTGCCCAACGGCCAGATGAGCCGCCTGAAAGTGGGCGGCGAAGCGCGGATTGTGCTCGACGGCATTGCCGCCGTGTTTCCCGCCAAAATTGCGTTTATCGCCACCGATGCCCAGTTCACGCCGAAAAACGTGGAAACTGCCGACGAGCGCGCCAAACTGATGTTTAAAGTGAAACTGAAAATACCCGAAAAAACCGCCTTGCAATACAAGGGATTATTAAAAGGCGGCATGACCGGCAACGGCTATGTGCGCTTGGACGACAAAGCGCAATGGCCGTCTGAACTGGCGGTGAAACTGCCGCAGTAAACCCTTTGAAAAGGAAAACATCATGAACAAAACCAAACTGATAGCCGCCCTGCTGGCCGCCGCCCTGATTCTGCCCGCCGCGTACGGCCAAGCGGCGCAGGCAAACAAACGCTCGGTTATCGAACGCATCAACGACAAATTCGCAAAAAGCCGCCGCGTGCGCGAAAGCAAAAAACGCCAGCGCGAACTGGAAAAACGCCAAAAAGAAAAAGCCGAAAAAGAGCGCGCGGAAAAGCCCGCCAGCGCGCCCAAACCCTGATGCGGAGCAATATATGAACACCCTGCCCGATGCCGCCGCCGCACAGGCGCGCATTAACGAAATCCAGCAGCTTTACCGCGAATGGACCGAGCTTCTGCCCAAGCTCGAAGCCGCCCGGCAAGACTGGCGGCGCGGCGAAGCCATTATGCGGCAGTTGGAAAAATTTTATTTCGAAGGCGAATTCACCCGCTACCACCAAGCCATCGAAAACGGACTGAGCATCGATTTGCACACGGCCGGCGAATACAGCGTGATGGGAGAAGACACCTTGTGGAACGCCGGTGCCGAGCAACAGGCCCTGGCATGGCAATGGCTGCGCGCTGCCGTGGGGGTGTTGGACAGGGGCGGCGAAGAGGCCGTCTGAAAAATACAGTTAATGCGGGGAGAAATTTTTGCTTTAAACAATCGCCTAAAGATGAAAGGAGCAGCAAAATGGCTTTAACAACCATTATTTATGCCCATCCCTACAATCAGAGTTTCAACCATGCAGTTTTGCAGGAAACACTCAGGCTGCTGGAAGCCAAAGGCGAACCCTGCCGCCTGATTGATTTGTATGCCGACGGCTTTAACCCCGTTTACACCGCAGAAGAGTTGGCTTTGTTTAACAGCGGGCAGGCAACGGATCCGTTGGTGCTCTCCTACCAGCAGATTTTGCAGGAAACACAGCGGCTGATATTGATTTTTCCCGTTTGGTGGGCGGATGTGCCGGCAGTAGTTAAAGGCTTTTTTGATAAAGTGTT
>JBHALY010000024.1:0-2595 GCA_041827905.1 Neisseria dentiae | reverse complement strand
GTTGTACCGTTCGCGCAAATAATCTGAATACCATTGCATAAATTCCGCCCTGTGCGGCCAGTATTCCGCCCGATTGTAGGCGGCTCTGATTTTGTCTTTCGGAACATGGGCAAGCTGCCGCTCTATTGCATCGGGGTTAAAGCCCTGCTCGTTCAAAATGCTGCTTGCAAGGCTGCGGAAACCGTGCGGCGTGGCCGTGCCTTTGTAGCCTAGCCGCTCGATAATGCGGTTTAGGGTGGCTTCGCTGATAAATCCTGTTGTTTTTGTGCGGCTGGGGAACAGATAAGGGCTGCCGCCTGTGGTGGTTTGAAGTTCGGCCAAAAGCTCAAGCGGCCAATCGGCCAGCGGGATAACGTGGGCGCGGGGTAGTTTCATGCGCTCGGCGGGTATCGTCCACGTTTTGGCGGCATAGTCGATTTCTTCCCATCTGCTGCCGCGTAACTCGGTGCTTCGCACAAATACCAACATAATCAGCAAAACGGCTATACGGTTCTGCGGGTCAATATCGGCCAGTAACAGCCGTCTGAAAAACTCGGTTAGCTCTTCACGTGGCAAGGCGGGCAAATAGCGGGTTTCTGCCTTTGCCAAAAATCCCCGCAACGGGGCGGCGGGGTTGCGGTCTGTTATTTCAAGCATGGCTGCATAGCCGTAAACGGCGGCTATCCATTGCCTGATTTTTTCAGCGGTGGCGGGCGCATTGCGGGCGGCTATGCGCTCGATTACGGCTTTCACGTCTGCTACGGCTATACCGTCTATCTGTTGGCCGCCGATATATGGGAAAACGTCTTTTTCAAGGTGGTTCAAAATGCGCACGGCGTTATCAGGCTTCCAGCGGTGCAGATTCTCGCTATGCCATCGGCGCGTTATTGCTTCAAAGGTATTCAGTAGGGCGGCCTGCCGTTCCTGTTTGGCCTGTTGCTTGGCTGCGCTAGGGTCTTGGCCTGCTGCTATCATGCGGCGGGCATTTTCGGCGGCTTCTCGGGCTTCGCTTAAAGAAACGGTGGGATACTTGCCGATTGATAACAGCTTCTCTTTTCCGTTTATGCGGTATTTCAGCCGCCATAACTTCCCGCCTGCGGGTGTAACCTGCAAAAACATACCCTTACCATCTGCTAGTTTGTATGGCTTGGCGGCGGGCTTGGCATTCTTTATTTGGCGGTCATTTAGCGGCATTTGGGGGTATTTTTTAGGGGTATTTTACAGATACCCCTAAATATACCCCTGTTTTTTGGTTTATTCAATTAGACGGGATTTTACTGTATTGGATAATTAAGGCCGTCTGAAAATGCCATTAATCGGGCTGTAAGCCTTGCTGCGCTTGAATCTTGGTTTATGGCATTAGACGGTGTTAGACGTAAAAAAACAGCCCAAAATTTGGGCTGTTTTCTTTTGATGGTGCCGACATCGAGACTTGAACTCGAACGACCTAGGGTCACTACCCCCTCAAGATAGCGTGTCTACCAATTCCACCATGTCGGCAAAAACTGTATTTTAAAAAACTGTAAATATCCAAACGCTGCTATTGGCCTGAGGAAGCGGGCGTTTGCGGTGCGGTTTGCACGGGGGCGCTCTGTTGTGTTTGCGCCGGCTGGCTCTGTTGCACCGTGCTGAAATCCAAGCCGTGTTTGCTTGAATGGGTATTAATGTAAACCATGGCCATGCAGGTGGCGAAGAATACGGTGGCGGCGATGGCGGTGCTGCGGCTTAAAAAGTTGGCGTTCCCGCCCGAACCGAACACGCCTTGGGCGCTGCCGCTGCCCGAACCGAAAGTGGCACCCGCATCCGCGCCTTTGCCGTGCTGCATCAAAACCAGCACGATAACGGCCAAGGCGGCGAAGATGTTGATAATCCAGATAACGGTTTTAAAGGCTTCCATAATTCCTATGATTCTTGTGCGGCATCAATGATGGCGGTAAAGGAGTCGTAAGACAGGGATGCTCCGCCTACCAGTGCGCCGTCTACATACGGCACGGCGAAAATGTCGGCTGCGTTGCCGGCGTTGACGCTTCCGCCGTAAAGAATGCGGATATTAACATCGTTGCCGCACAATGACAAGATTTGTTTGTGAATAAACGCGTGCATGTCGGCAATTTGGCCCGTGGTGGCGACTTTTCCGGTGCCGATGGCCCATACGGGTTCGTAGGCAACGGCGATGTTTTTAGTGTTCAGTCCCTCTAAAATCGAGAGTTGATGGGCAATTACTTCTTGTTCTCGCCCTGCTTCACGCTCTTCCAGGCTCTCGCCCACGCACAGCAGCGGGGTCAGCCCCACGTTTAGCACGTTCACCATTTTTTGACGCTGGATTTCGTTTTTTTCGCCGAAATACAGGCTGCGCTCCGAGTGGCCGATCAAAACGATATCCACGCCGATGTCGGCCATCATGTCGGCGGACACTTCGCCGGTGTAGGCACCGTTGTTGGGGAAGCGGCTGACGTCTTGCGCGCAGGTGAGGATGCGGTTGTTGAGCACAATCTGCATGGCGTTGTGCAGTTGCAGCAGGTAAACGGTGGGGGCGGCCAAGCCGATAACCACTTGGTCGGCCGTGGGCATGATGCGGAAGCGGTGCATCAGTGCGTTATTGTTTTGCAGGCGGCC
>JBHALY010000023.1:0-5100 GCA_041827905.1 Neisseria dentiae | reverse complement strand
TCGGCTTCCCCGTAACTTGCGAAAACGGCGAATACAAATTGGTTGAAGGTTTGGAAATCGACGATTTCAGCCGCGAACGCATCAACATCACCCTGAAAGAATTGGAAGAAGAAAAAGCCGGCGTTGCCCATTTGCTGTCTTGATCCTTACCGGTTTATTTTCCGCTTTACCCAACAAAAAAGCCGTCTGAAATATTTTTCAGACGGCTTTTTTATAAACCACCTTTTAGAAATATAGCGAAACCATACCGTATCGTATGTCGAACAACCATATTTCAATATTTTACATGTGCTTCACATGCTCCAGCCCTTGTAATCGGCGCAACTTCCACCATCTAGCGTCATGTTCAGGCTGCAAAACCGCCTTGGCAAAACCCTTATCGTGTATAGAGGATATTAAATATGAACCGCCCCTCCCCTGAAGAGATTATTCCCAAGTTCCGCCGAAAAAAATTAGACGAGCCGGGTTTTCTGAGAAAACTCGCACGCTTTGCAGGCAGACTGGGGGCTCCGGCAGTTAAACAGCTTTACGCTCTTTATTTTCTGTTTAAAGACCCTGCCACGCCCAAGCGGACGAAAATGATTATTCTCGGCGCATTGGTTTATTTCTTCAGCCCGATAGACAGCATTCCCGATTTGCTTGGCCCTTTGGGGTTCAGCGACGATATTGCAGTAATTACCTTGGTGTATGCGCAGATGAAAAGCCATCTCACCGATGAAATCCGTGAAAAAGCACGCTTGGCAACCGAAAAACTGTTGTCGCGCTGATATGTGTTTTGAAAAGCTTAAAGGCCGTCTGAAAAATTTTTCAGACGGCCTTTAAGGTGTTGTTATCAAATTATTCCAACGGGCGCATATCCATCACTTCCATCAAGAAGTTAGTGAATGCGGGATTGGAAGGTTTATTGCTCATATTCGGCCAGCGTTGTTGCCAGCCTCTCAACGCATTCTGTACATACAGCTTGGATTGCTGGCTGCTGATGGCTCCGCGCTGGCTATCCACGGCCGAACGCAGGTAAACTTCATACATACTGTCGTCCACGGAGTTTCTGCCGACCTGCTGGATGCGGAAGCGGTTAAGATACTGCGCTGCCTGAACTTTGGTAATCTGGCCTTGGCTGACCTGATAACTCAAACGTGTTGCCTCGTCGCGAATTTTCGACACATCCGTCCAATGGCTTTCCGCCAAACGGTACGGGGCTTTTGCCGTTTGTTTTTTAGCAGGCTCTTTTTTAACATTGGTGGGTTTAACCGGCACTTCTTTTAAAGAAGGAAGGTAAATGGTTTCACAACCTGCCAATGCAGCCAATACGAATAGGAGTGGGATATGCTTTTTCATGCGGCACATTATAATCAGATTTAACGGATAATCCAATAACGAATAACAATCGGCCGTTATTTTATCTTTTCCTATCCGATGTCTCGAATGACAGCCGTAAAAAAGGCCGTCTGAACGGCCTTTAACATGAGTTTTACTGTGGTTTTTATGCCAAGTCGGCAAACAGCGGGGTAGACAGATAACGCTCGCCGTAAGAAGGAATCAGCACCACAATCAATTTGTCTTTGTTTTCAGGCTTTTTAGCCAGTTCCAACGCGGCCGCTACGGCTGCACCTGAAGAAATACCTACCAAAATGCCTTCTTTCTCGGCCATGGCTCGGGCTGTTGCGAATGCGGCTTCGTTAGACGCTTTAATAATGCTGTCGTAGATACCGGTATTCAGAATGCTGGGCACAAAACCTGCACCGATACCTTGAATCGGGTGCGGGCCTTTTTCACCGCCGCTCAACACGGGCGAAGCCTCAGGCTCCACCGCAACGATTTCCACTTCGGGTTTGCGCGCTTTCAACACTTCGCCCACACCGGTAATCGTGCCGCCCGTGCCTACACCGGCAACGAAAATATCCACTTTGCCGTCGGTATCGCGCCAGATTTCTTCGGCAGTAGTTTCGCGGTGGATCTGCGGGTTGGCTTCGTTATCGAATTGGCGCGGCATAAAGTAAGTATTGGGGTTTTCATCAACCAAGGCCTGGGCTTTGGCAATCGCACCGCCCATACCTTCTGCGGCGGGCGTCAGGATCAGTTCGGCACCGAACGCGCGCAACAGCATACGGCGCTCTTTACTCATACTCTCGGGCATGGTGATGGCCAGTTTGTAACCGCGGGCGGCACACACCATGGCCAAACCGATGCCGGTATTGCCGCTGGTGGCTTCGACGATAACCGTGTCTTTATTGATTTTGCCGGCTTTTTCGGCCGCGTCGATCATTGAGGCGGCAATACGGTCTTTTACGCTGCTGCCGGGGTTGAAAAATTCCAGTTTGGCAACAACGCGGCCGGGCAAGCCTTCGGTCAGGCGGTTCAGCTCAACCAACGGGGTATTGCCGATTAAGTCGGTAATGCTGTGTGCAATGTTCATCATTCTGCTCCTGATAGATTGGGGGATATTGACAACCGGCATATTAAATTCAGGCCGTCTGAAAAACCAATACCATATCTTTCTTAATTTATAACTTTTGGTTGTAAGCTGCTCCATACAGCGCTTAACCGTAACGGATATCCGACAATGCGGCAACTACGCAGGCCGTCTGAAACAATAACGCCAGCAAAAAACCCAGTTGCAGCTGGCGGCTGCTGAAACGGTTTGCCGTTTCGCCCGCTATAACTTTGCGGTGCAGGTAGAAAACCACCATAATCACCGCCTGCATGCCGAACCAATAGGCCGGTTTGAGTGCATAGAGCTGCAACAGCGCGGGCAGCACATAAGGCGTGATGCCTCCCGGAAAGCGGCTGTACACCATCAGAACCAATGCGGCGAATACGATGCTCATCAGCATACCGCTCACCGCAAACAAACTGATAAAACCGTTAGCGTTTTCGGCTTGCCACATCTTTTTTTCTGGTGCTCTTTTCCAATGGTTCACAAAGAAAAACAGGCTCGCCAGCGTGATATAGAAATGGGGGATATAAAGCGGAGCCAAATGGGTGATGCCCCACACGCCCGGCAGAAGGCGTGCACCAGCAACACCGAACCCTATCCACAACAACACGCTGCCCCACAACCATTGGAATTCTCCCGCTTTAAAAACAGCGGTGAAAAACACGGCGATATAAACGGCCGAAATCCACACATCCCAACCGGCCATTTAACGATAACCCATAATCCGCGACAGCGCCGCACCCACAGCCGCCGCCATATATTCGACAGATTCCGTAGCCAAGCCTTCGGCAAAGCGGTTAACATCGGCATCTGCCGCCAACAGCACCGCACCTGTTCCGCCGCCTATCGGAATAGGCAACTGCAAAAAACTTTCCGCAACCGTATTGCAATCATCAGGCAGCAATGCCTGCATTTCTTTGCTTATCTTATTTCCTAACAAAGGTTTTTTAAGCGCAACGATTTCCGCACTTATTTTGGCGTTCTCAAACACGGCCGCCTCATCGGGAATACGCGCTTTGTTTTTCGGTTTGACGGCAATTTTCAACACAAACTGTTGCAGGCCGAAATCTTCCTGCAACGAACGGTATAAGGCATGAATCAATTGACCGGCGGTATTTGACCCCAGCAATTGCACATCCAATGCCAACTGGCGCAGCATAGTCGTGCGGTTTGCCTCGGAGTCGGCCAGCATGGTTTTCAGCTGGGCAGCCATTTTTTCGATTTTCAGTTGCGAAGCCGCCACTTGCGCTTGAGCAAAAGAACGGACTTTTTCATCACGCAGGCGTATACCCAGTTCGTCGGCATGTTCCGCCAAAAAATCCGGATGCTCCCTTAAAAACGCCAAAACATTTTCTTTATTCATTAGTATTGCAACTCACCTTCAAATACGGTTTCCACCGGCCCGGTCATCATCACATCGCTGCCGTTTTGCCAAGAAATATATAAATCGCCGCCGGGCAGGCTCACACGCACCTGCTTACCCGCTTCCAGCAGGCCGAGCCGTACGCCCGCCACTACCGCCGCACACGCGCCGGTGCCGCAGGCCTGTGTTTCCCCTGCGCCGCGCTCATACACGCGCAAGCGGATGTGGCCGCTGTCAACCACTTCCATAAAGCCCACATTCACCCGTTCGGGAAATTGTTCGTGCGACTCAACCGCTTCGCCCCATTGCTCGACCGGCGCGGTTTCCACACTGTCCACCACAATCACCGCATGAGGGTTGCCCATGCTGACACAGCTGACGGGAACCGACTCCAGCCCCACTAAAATAATATGTGTTAACGCATCGGCAGCCTCTCCCGCCGCCGGTATAAAAGGAATTTCAGACGGCATAAAATGGGGCTTGCCCATATTCACACTGACCAAACCGTTTTCCGCCAAACGGGGCAGAATAATGCCGCGCGCAGTTTCGACCACAATTTCCTGTTTATCGGTCAAGCCTTTATCCACCACAAAGCGTACAAAGCAGCGCGCACCGTTGCCGCACTGCTCGACTTCGCTACCGTCGGCATTAAAGATACGGTAACGGAAGTCCACCGCATCGGAATGCGCTTTTTCCACCAACAACAGCTGGTCGAAACCCACGCCCGTGTGGCGGTCGGCCCATTTGGTCAGCGGTGCGTTTTCCGGCTCAAACGGCTGGTTGATGCCGTCGATAACCATAAAATCATTGCCCAAACCGTGCATTTTGGTAAATTTCAGCGTTTTCATCATTATCCTTCCCTGCCCTGTTTCAGGCCGTCTGAAAGCGTAGGCGACGATTCTACACCAAACCATCTGCTTTTGCTGTTACCTGCAACCACAAAAACAGATGCGTAAACGAAATACGGCTCATATCAACATTTTTTCGGTTTTCGGCCATTGTTTTCAACCGAAAATAAAAATTGACAGTTGCATATAAGAGACAATCGGAATTTTATTCAGATAAACGGTAGTGCCAAATTTACAGGCACAAAAAAATGGCATACCACAACAACCATTTTCATATCATACTGTTTTTAAATAATTTTAATAAGATTCATCGTTATCGGCCTTATCGCCACACCATCAATCAAGCCTAAATAAAACTATCACCATTATTCCAAACAAACCGATTATCTAAAAAATTTTCCATTCATCTTGCATTTTCTTATTGCATTATTTTTTTCAAACATGCAAAATAC
>JBHALY010000022.1:0-6975 GCA_041827905.1 Neisseria dentiae | reverse complement strand
TTATCGCTGCCGTTGGCGAGATTGTTGGTTTCGGGCAGTTTGCCGCGCAGCCACACCCAGGTTTTGCCGCTATCGTCTTCGGTGAACAGCATGCCGTTGTCGGCGTTCCACTGCAAACGGCTCTGCGGTTGGGCGCGTTCGGTGACGAAACGGCCGAAACCCAGCCAATCCTGCTCCAGTGGCAAAGGCGAAGGCGCGGCGAACGGGTTCACCGCCGCTTCGGCGCGCTCTTGAAAATAACGCTTCGGCTCTTCAAACAACAGTTGCCGCTGCTCGGGCGGCAGCACCGCCAGCCCCAAACGCCGCACGTCGGCGCGTACCGCTTCCAAATCGGGCGAAACGCTGCTGTCCACTGCGGCAAATACTTGGCTTTTACGCCATAAAGCGGCGATTTCGGAGGCCGTCTGAAACGCTTTTTCCGCATCGGCGCTGCCCGCCAGCAACACTACCTGCGTATTCAGCTGTGCTTCCACCGCCCTATCCGCCGCCTGCAACAACACATCGGGCCGCTCTTCCTGCGGCAGCAGGGCGGTGAGATCGGTTTGCAGCCATTGCGTGGCGGCCACGCTGTAAACCGCAAAACCGAGCAGCAACACCATCAATGCGGTGTAAATACGGCGTATGGTAAGGTGCATGGGCTTCCTCCTGTTTTCAGACGGCCTCAAGCCGTTGCAGCCAATCGGCAACGCCTTGCCAGTATGCGCTGTTTTCGCTCGGGGTTTGCGTGATGTTTAACGAGTCGGCAAACCCCGGTTTGCCCTGCCCGCGGGCATATTCCAACAAAACCCATATGCTGCCCTCCCAGCCGCCCTGCGCTTGCGGCTGTTCGTAACACCAACCTACGGCGATTTGGCCTTCTGCGTGCAGGCTGTCGGCGGCTAGGCGCAGGATTTGCGTCCACGATTCGGGGCGGTTGTCTGCCGCCAACACCAGCGATGCACCGCGGCTGCCGAGCGCCTGCGCGGCATGGAATGCGGGGGCGTTATGCAGGTTGGCAATAAAGTCGAACGGCATTGCGGCTTGGTGGTTGAGCACATTATCGGTCATTTTTTCAAACAGCGAAGGCGACGAAAACGGCGTAGCCACATAAACCGCGCAGTCTTCGCGCACGGCGGCACGGCTGCGCAGCTTGCAGGCACCGAGCGCGGCGAGCAGGCTCAAGCGGCTGAAACGGCGGGCGTCGGTGCCGGTTTGCTGCTGCAAGGCTTGTTTGAGCGTTTTGCCGCTAACCGACGAATCACCATCGAAACGGGCCGCAGCGGTGATTCTGACATTGTTGTTTATCGTATCCATTGCCATACCATGGCGGTGTTGCTGCCGCCGAAGCCGAAGTGGTTGCTTAAATAAAGGCCGTCTGAAAACCCGATGCGTTGCCCGTTGCTGTCTGCGCCCTCCCCTTTATGCAGGGCTTCGGCCAGCAAGGCGGTTTCGATTGCGGCGGCTGCGCCGAGGGTGTGGCCGGTTTGCGGTTTGAACGCCAGCAGGGGCGGCGGTGTGCCGAACACACTGTTGAGTGCTTGCAATTCGGCCGCATCGCTGTCGGCGGTGCCGATGCCGTGGGTTTTGACGGCCCGTATGGTTTTAGCATTGGTTTGCGCATCGGCCAGTACACGCCGGATCAGCGCTTCCTGCGCCCCGCTGTCGCTCTGCACCAAACTGCCGCTGCCGGTGTTGGCGGCACAGGAAAGCAGGCGCAGCTTAGAAGCGGCAGGTTTTTCGGTACTCAAGGCCAGTGCGGCCATGCCTTCGCCCAAAATCAAGCCGTTGTCGCCGAAAGGCCGGTAGTGCGCGGCAAACAGGTTCAGACTATGAAAATGCAGCAGGGTCAGGCGGTTGAGGCTTTCCAAACCGAGCACGAACGCGCGCTGCGCGCCGCCGGTTGAGAGCCGGTTATGTGCCTGAATCAGGGCGTGTGCCGACGATGTACAAGCGGTGGCGATGCTGAAAATATCGGGGTTGCCGCTGCGTGCCTGCAAATCGCGGGCAAGATAAAGCAGATTGTGGCCGGATGCGCTTTGGTCGGGATAAAGATTTTCGCACTCCGACATCAAATACGAACTCGAGCCGATAAACACCGGCGCATGATGCCAGCTTTCAGACGGCCAGCCGGCATTTTCGGCGGCGCGGCGCAAATGCGTTTCGGCCAGATCGGCAACGGCGGCGCGGCTTAAGCTGGTTTCGGCAAAGGCGCGGTAATATTTCGCCTGCTGCGCCTGATGCAGAAAGGTGAAGTCGAGCGTTTTGGGCTGTTGGCGCGCGCAGCCGCTTTGCGGATTGAGTGCGCACGTAACTGCCTGCCCGCAAAGATAAGTCATGCGCCGTGCTCCGAACGCACGAAGGCGGCCAAATCACGTACCGTCGTCATGTGTTTGCGCACCATGCGGTCACCCTGAAGCCGCACTTGGAAATACTGCTGCAAGGCCACGGCGATTTGCAGCGCGTCGAGCGAATCCAAGCCTACGGGGCTGCCGTCGCCGAACAAAACCGCATCATCGGCAAAATCGGCCAGGGCGATTTCGTCGGCTTTGCCCGAGGTTTCCAAAATCAGCTTTTTCAATTCGGTTTCCAGCGCTTCAGGCGCCAGCGTAAAGGTATACGACATAATGTTTTCCGTTTTTTTGCGACCGTCTGAAAACGCGCTACGCCTGTTTTCAGACGGCCTTTTATATAGTGGCTTAAATTCAGAATAGGACAAGGCGCCGAGCCGCAGACAGTACAGATAGTACGGAACCGATTCTGTTGCCGCTTTAGCGGCTTACAAAATCGTTCTCTTTGAGCTAAGGCGAGGCAACGCTGTACTATTTTGAATTTAAGCCACTATAAAATTTAAAACCGCACTTGCGTCTGCAATTGCCGCCGGTACAGCCACACCGCCAACAGCAGCGTTACGGCGGCAAACCCCGCCAACAGTTGCAGATAAAGCGTAATGCCGTTTAAACCGCTGCGGTTGAGCAGCAGTTCCTGAAAGGCTTTCAGCCCCCACGACATCGGCGAAAACCAGGTTGCCTGCTGCATGGCCTCCGGCATCACATGGGCGGGCACCATAATGCCGCCGACAGCCGCCATCAGAATCACGCCGCCGCCGCCCAGCACCACGGCGTGTTCGGTGGATTTCGCCGCCACGCTCACCAACAGCGCATAGCCCAACGCGGCGGCGCTCACGGCGGCGGAAAGCAGCGCATAAAGCGGCCAGCCGCCGTTTAACAGCAGCGCCGGCACGCCGATTTCGGGCAGCAGGTAGCGGCCGAGCAGCAGCATACCGGCAAACTGTAACTGGTTAATCAGAAAATACGGCAGCAGCTTGGCGGCCACCAAGCCCGCCGCACCGGCGCGGGCAAGGCGTAGGCGGGTGATGGTATTGGTTTGCCGCTCCAGCGCCATCACGTTTGATAAGGGTATCATAATGAAAAACATACCGAAAATCAGCCAGGCCGGTACGCTGTGCTGCACGGCGTTGGGCTTGGCCACCGCCGTGCCCGCTGCGCTCAGATAATGGTCTTGCAGCATGTTCTGCTTCAAAAAGGCCGAAACGGCGTCGAATTGTTCGGCGTTTTTTTCATCGACTTTTTTCTGAATATCGTCGCGCACCCGTTTAGGCAACTGTTTGTTGTCGATGCTGATGCCGCTGTTGCCGTCGAAATAGGCGTTCAGGCGCGTTTCGGTGTAGTGCTGGCGCAGCACGCCTTTTACCGCCGCCAACCAGGAAGGCTCGGTATCGGGCGGCACATAAATATCCAGCGGCAGGCTCTCGGCCAGTTTACCGCCCGCCTGATTGGGGTTGTGCAGCACCAGCTGGAAACGCTTTTCGTGCAGCCCCTGCTGCGCTTCTTTGAGTTTTTCAGGCGGCATCAGGCTCACTGCCATCCGCTCTTTTTGCAGGGCGGCGGCAAAAGCGGTGTTGACGCTGTCGCCCGCCTTGCCCACCAGCGCGATGCGGCTGCCGCTTTGCGGGTCTTCGTCGCGGCTCAACGCCAGCGACATAATCAGCATAAAGGCGATGGGCATCACAAACAGCACCGCCAAGCCGTGCAGATCACGGCTTAACAGCTTGATTTCTTTCAGCAGCGAGGCGGCGATCATGCGGCCTCCCGGCGCAAAAAGTCGAGATAAAAGGCTTCCAGCGTGCCGTGCCCCTGCTGGAAATAACGGATCTGCACGCCGCTTCGCTGCAACGCGGCATACACCTCGGCCGCATCGAGCGCGGTTTCCATCATACCGCGGCCGTCGGCCGGTTGGGCCTGCAACGCGGCCAGCTGCTCGGGCGGCAGCGCCGGTTCGGTAATAAAGCGCACACGCTGCGTTTGCGAGGCCAAGAGTTCGCCCAAACCGCCCTGATAAACCAACCGCCCCTGCTGCAACAGGGCGATTTTGCTGCAAAGCTGTTCGATTTCGGGCAGGTAGTGCGAAGTGTAAACCACGGTAACGCCGCTGCGGGTGAGCGCTTCCACGCTGTCGAGAATAAAACGGCGCGACTGCGGATCGATGCCTACGGTGATTTCGTCGAGAAACATCAATTCGGGCGCATTAATCAGGCCGATGGCGAAGTTCAGACGGCGTTTCAGCCCGCCGGAAAGGTGTTTGGCGGCTTTGTGTTTGTGCGCGGTGAGATCGGTTTGCGCCAGCAAGGTGTTCAGGCGGCCTTTATCGCGCATTTTGTAGAGCGAGGCGAAAAACAGCAGGTTGTCCCACACACTCAGCTGCGGATAAAACGCAAAATCCTGCGGCACAAGGCCGATTTTCTGCCGCTCGGCGCGGCTCATGCGGCGCATGGGTTTGCCGTTAAACAGAATATTGCCATGCTGCACTTCCTGCAAACCGGCCAACAGCGACATCAGCGTGGTTTTGCCCGCGCCGTTGTGCCCGAGCAGCCCCCAGCATTCGCCTTTTCCGATGTCGAGCGACACGCCGCTTAACGCATCGGCGTCTGCCCCGGGATAGCGGTGGGAAAGTGATTGGATTTGAATCATGGTTTCAGACGGCCTTCAAACTTTTCCACAGCGCCTCTTCTTTATCGGCAATCGTGCGCAAAAAAGAGGCGATTTCGCGGCAGCCGTTTTCAGACGGCTGTTTGCACTGTTTCACGCACAGGCTGGCGAAGGTGCGCCATTCGTCGCCGATGGCGGTCATTTGTTCGGAGGCCGTCTGAAAGCGCGGTTCGCGGCAGATTTCGGCGGCCTGTTCGAGAAAATAGGCGTAGATATAGCGGAAGCCCGCGCCGCCGGTGCCGATTTCTTCCTGCATGCGCACCAAATGGCCGAGAAACAGTTTCTGATATTTGGCGGATTGCTTTTCGGGCAGCGATTCGATTTTCGCCGCCACCGTGCGTATGCCTTTCACGCCCGCGAAAAACACCGGCGCGAGCATATGTTTGGCGTTTTTGCGTACGGCGGTGCGGATGAGGGCGGGCAGTTCGGCGGCAATGCTTTCAGACGGCCTGTTGCCCGAGAGCGTGTACATCATGCCTTTGGCCGCCAGCGCACCTTTGGCAAAACGCGCCCGCTGCAAATCTTCGGCGGCGCAACGCTGCACGGTTTCAAACACGGGGTCGCTGAGCAGATAATCGCCGCCTTCTTTGCCGTACACCACCAAATTGTGGGCGTTGAAATGAAAGCGCATATGCGGCGGAAAATAAGGCAGCCAAAACACCGAAGCCTGCAAGCCTGCCGGCTGCCCCGCCGCAATCGCTTCGTCTAGTGCCGCCTGCCCCGAATGTTCGTCGGCGAATTTGCGGATATCGAGTTTCAGGCCGAGCGTTTTGCAGGTGTTTTTGATGATGCCGCGCGGCGCAATGCGGTAAGACACCAACGGCATACCGGCGAGCTTGATCAGCGGCATATACACAAAAGTCAGCCCGCGGGCGAGCCCGAAAATCAGCGCTTCGTTGAGCGCGTGGCCGTGGTAGTTCAGCAGGGCGGACATCACGCCGCTTTCGCAATGGGCGGTGTGCTGGTGGGGGAAATCGTTCATGATATTTGTTAAGGCCTTGAGGCCTGTCTGAAAGCGGAATATTGCGTTAAACCGTTGTTAACCGGTTTTCAGACGGCCTGTTTGTTATTCTTCGATCGGCGAGCCGGCATCGGTGCGCTTGAGTTCGTCTATGCCGATTTGCAGCGCAACCGCGTATTTTTGCAAGGTTTTTTCGGGCAGCTTGGCGAATATTTCGGGGCGCAGGTGGCGGCGCAGCTGCCATTTCCACACGCCGGCGGCCATTGCCAGGCTGGTTTCGTCGTGGCGGAAGCGGAACATATGGTAATACAGCGGCGAATAAGCGCCGGCGGCCACGGCTTCGCGGGCGGCGCGGGTTTGCCCGTCAAGCTCGGCCACGGCCATTTCGGTGGCGTAGGATTCGTCTTGCCAGCCGGTGCTGGTGGCGGCTTCGTAATGCCCGTCGCGCGTGCCGTAAATGATTTTGCGCTGCCCGTGGTAGGACTTGCTGTTGTCTTGCGGAATATCTTTTACGTCCATTTTTCAGACGGCCTCCACTGCTTCCAAAAGCATAAAACAGGTGGAAAAACGCCCGCTCTCGGGAATGTAGCACAAGATTTTCTGGCCGTTTTCCAGCTTAAACGTGCGCATAAACTCTTCCAAAATAATATAAATCGACGCCGAACCTGTGTTGCCCTTGCTCGCCAGGTTGGTAAACCATTTTTCCTGCGCGATGCTAAAACCGATGTTCTCCAGCCCTGCGGCCACTTTGTCGCGGAAAAAGCCCGACGAATAATGCGGCAGAAACCAATCGATATCCTCCACTTTCAAGCCGTGCTTGGCGGCGATTTGCGCAAGCGGTTTTTCCACCGTGTAGCGGATGATGTTTTCGTTGAGCAGTTTCACGTCCTGCTTCACCGCCATCAGGCTGTGCCGGCGGCAATAGTCGTTATCAAACGTTTTCCAGCCCTTAAAGAGGCCGTCTGAAATTTCGGCGCCGGCATACATGCAGGCAGGCATTTCGTGGGCATAGGAAAGCAGCTCGATCCA
>JBHALY010000021.1:0-5524 GCA_041827905.1 Neisseria dentiae | reverse complement strand
TCGATGGCTTTGGCGGTTTCTTCGGGGCGGTTCCAATAGCCTTTCATCACTTGCGGGCCGCGTATCCACATTTCGCCGGGCTGGCCTATCGGCACTTCTTTGCCGTCGGCACCGCGCAGTTCGACTTCGGTGGAGGGCACGGGCAGGCCGATGCCGCCGCTGTAGGCGGGGATGTTCAGCGGGTTGCAGCACACGCCGGGGCTGGCTTCGGTGAGGCCGTAGGCTTCGACGATGGGGGTGCCGGTGATGTTTTTCCATTTTTCGGCCACGGCTTTTTGGGTGGCCATGCCGCCGCCGAGGGTGAGCTTGAGGGCGGAGAAATCGACTTCGGCGAAATCGGGGCGGTTGACCATGGCGTTAAACAGGGTGTTCACGCCGATAAACACGCTGATTTTTTCTTTTTTCATGTCGCCGATAAAGGCTTTCATATCGCGTGGGTTGGTAATCAGCATGATTTTGGCGGCGGCCTGGGTGAAAATCATCAGGTTTACGGTGAGCGCGAAAATATGGTAGAGCGGCAGCGCGGCAATCACCACTTCTTCGCCGGGCACGAGTTTGTTTTTAATCCATTCGGCGGCCTGCTGCATATTGGCGCAGATGTTGCCGTGGGTGAGGACGGCGCCTTTGGCCACGCCGGTGGTGCCGCCGGTGTATTGCAGGAAGGCGGTGTCGTCGCGGGTAATGCCGATGGGGGTAAAGGGTTGCGATGCGCCTTGTTTTAAGGCCGTCTGAAAGGAAATGGTGTTGGCGATGCGGTATTCGGGCACCATTTTTTTGATTTTGCGCAGCACGAAATTAATCAGGCTGCCTTTGAAGAAACCGAACATATCGCCGACGGTGGCAACGATAACGTTTTTGATTTTGGTGCGCGGCAGCACCAGTTCGAGCGTGTTGGCGAAGTTTTCGAGCACGACGATGGTGGTGGCGCCGCTGTCGTTGAGCTGGTGTTCGAGTTCGCGCGGGGTGTAGAGCGGGTTGGTGTTCACCACGGTGAGGCCGGCCTGAAGGGCGCCGAAGAGGGCGACGGGGTATTGCATCAGGTTGGGCATCATAATCGCCACGCGCTCGCCGCGCGGCAGTTTGAGGGTGTTTTGCAGGAACGAGGCGAAGTCGTTAACCAGCTTGGCGGTTTCGGCATAGCTGATGGTTTTGCCGAGGTTTTGGAAGGCGGGGCGGTGGCCGTATTTTTTGGTGCTTTCTTGGAATACCTGAATCACCGATTGGTAGCGCGTGGGGTCGATTTCGGCGTTTACGCCTTCTTCGTAGCTGTTGAGCCAGATTTTTTCCATGATGTGTTTCCTTGTGTTGTGCAGGCCGTCTGAAAGCTTTCAGACGGCCTGTGGTTTTATCAGGCAATGATAACGGGCTTGTCGGTTGCGGTGATGATGCCGCCGCCCAGGCAGATGTCGCCGCTGTATAACACGGCGGATTGGCCGGGGGTAACCGCCCATTGGGGTTCGTCGAACAGCAGCTCTGCGGTTTCGTTGTCGAGGTAGCGCAGTTCGCACGGGGCATCGGCCATGCGGTAGCGGGTTTTGCAGGTGTAGCGGCCTTCAGACGGCCTTTCGGGCAATGTCCAGCTCAAGTCGTTCATTATTAAACTGTTGGTATAGAGCAGCGGGTGGTCGTGGCCTTGCACCACAATCAGCCGGTTTTTGCCCAAATCTTTGCCGGCCACAAACCACGGTTCGCCCGCGCCGCCTATGCCCAAACCTTTGCGCTGGCCGATGGTGTAAAACATAAGGCCGATGTGGTTGCCCACTTTTTTGCCTTCGGGCGTAACCATGTCGCCGTTGTCGGTGGGCAGGTATTGCTGCAAAAATTCGCGGAAAGGCCGCTCGCCGATAAAGCAGATGCCGGTGCTGTCTTTTTTGGCGGCGGTGGGCAGCTTGGCTTCGGCGGCCAGCCGGCGCACTTCGGGTTTTTCCAAACCGCCGAGCGGGAAAATGGCGCGCTCGAGCTGGTGCGGTTGCAGGCGGTAGAGAAAATAGCTTTGGTCTTTGTTGGCGTCCCGCCCTTTGAGCAGGTAGTGCACGCCGTCGCGAACTTCTTTGCGGGCGTAATGACCGGTGGCAATTGCGTCGGCGCCTTGTTCGACTGCGTAGTCGAGAAAGCATTTGAATTTGATTTCGGCGTTGCACAATACGTCGGGGTTGGGGGTGCGGCCGGCGGAATATTCTTTTAAAAAATAGGCGAATACGTTGTCTTTGTATTGGGCGGCGAAATTGACGATGTCGATGTCGATATTGAGAATGTCGGCCACGGCGATGGCGTCGAACGAATCCTGCTTGATGCTGCAATATTCGTCGTTGTCGTCGTCTTCCCAGTTTTGCATAAACACGCCGCGCACCTGATGCCCCTGCTCTTTGAGCAGGGCGGCGGTTACGGAGGAATCGACGCCGCCGGAAAGGCCGACGATGATGTTTTGGGGGATGTTTGCTTGCATGGCGCGGATATGGGGGCGGTGCGGGGGTTACAAAAGTGTTGATTTTAGCATTTTTAGGCAGGGGCTGAAAAATGGTTGGGGGGTAAAAGATAACAGGCCGTCTGAAAAATATTTTCAGACGGCCTGTTGTAACAGAAGTGCTTATTGCGGGCGCACTTCTTTGCCGTTGATTTTCACGCGTGTTAATTGCAGATCGTAGGTTTTGCCGTCGTCGCTGTAGCTGATTTGGGCGGGAACGTTGTTCAGATCGGGGGCGAAGGCGTAGTTGACGGTGCTGTCGCCGCGCTGCAAGCGGTATTTGTTGACGGTGGTGGTGTTTTTGCCGATTTTATAGTTGCCGCTGCCGGTGCGGTTGAGGCCGCTGACGGGGTAGATTTTTTTGCCGTTGGTAACGGTGAGGCCGGCGGGCAGTTTGCCATCGCTGGCAGCAAGCTGCCAGGCGAGGGTGAACAAATCCATCGTGGGGCCGGAGGCGGCTTCGGTTTTCTGTTCGCCCGCTTTGCCGTAGGTTACTTTGCCGCCGCCGAATTTGGCTTCGGCATAGGTTTTGCCGCCGCGCACGTCTTTGTAGTAAGACGGAATCAGGCGGTTGCCCGAAATGGTGCCGCCCGATTCGAAGCGTATGCTGTAGAGCGGCACTTTGATGTTGGACACCACTTTATAGCGGTTGCCGCTGCGGGTGAAGGTCATGGTGGCGGGGATGCCGTAACTGCTCGAATACCGCAATTCGGCCGACTGCGGCAGCGGTGCGGCCAGCGCGGGTGCGGTTAAGGCAAGTGCCAATACGGTTAAACTGAATTTTTTCATAAGGCTTCCTTTCTTGGATCGGCTGCTTTATCTGCCTGCGTTCAGGCCAGCAGGCGGGCATTTTGCACCGTTGAACCCGGGCTGCGGATAACGCGGTTGCCCGATATTTTCAGACGGCCTGCAACGAAATCGGCCACGGCCTGCGGGAAAATCAGGTG
Source organism: Neisseria dentiae (assembly GCA_041827905.1). GTDB lineage: Bacteria > Pseudomonadota > Gammaproteobacteria > Burkholderiales > Neisseriaceae > Neisseria > Neisseria dentiae_B. Next base: position 2,113 of record JBHALY010000021.1, on the reverse strand, counting down.
TTCCGCTTCCAACACGCGTGCGGCGAGCGTGTCGGCAGTGTCGTTGTCGAACACCGGCACCGCGCCCTGTGCGATAACGGGGCCGCAGTCCAGCTCGGGAGTAACGAAATGCACGGTGCAGCCTGCGATGCGGCAGCCTGCCTCGATGGCCCGTTCGTGGGTGTGCAGGCCGGTGAAGGCGGGCAGCAGCGAGGGGTGGATGTTGATCAGGCGGCCTTCGTAATGCCGGCAGAATTCGGGCGTGAGTATGCGCATAAAGCCCGCCAATACGACCAAATCGGGTTGGTAGGCGTCGATTTTACGCATCATGGCTTCGTCGAACGCCAAGCGGCTGTCGAAACTTTTATGGTTGAGACTGTCGGTGGCGATGTTGCGTTCCGCCGCCCATGCCAAACCGGCGGCGGCTTCGTTGTTGCTCAACACGGCGGCAATGCGGGCGTTGGGAATCTGCGCTTCCACGATGGCCTGCATATTGCTGCCCCTGCCGGAAATCAGGATAACGATGTTTTTCATGTTTCAGACGGCCTTTTAATCGGAGTGGTCGGGATAAAGGTAGTGCCGTTGCGGCGCGCAGGCAAGCACTTTGGCGCAGTTTAACGGCTTTTAAAAGAGTCGGGGTTATTGTAGCAAATGTGGGAAGAAGGGGTGAGGCTTCGGGGTGGGCGGAAACGGCATCATACCCCGGAGGCCGTCTGAACAGGTCAAACTTCAAGCCCCTGCATGAAAACGGATACGCATTTCGCACAAGTTTCGGTTGCGTTAAACCTTGTTCCGCTCTTCCAGTTTCGCCAGCCGCGCCTCGAAGCGGGCGGTGTCGTCGCGCAGGGTGTCGACTTCGCGCGACCATGCCGACAGCGTGTGTTTATCGACCACAGGCGCTTCCGGCTCTTTGGCGAAGTCGCCGAGCTGTTCGAGTATGCTCAGGCCGATCTGCTTGGCGGTGTGGCCGGCTTTTTCGGCGCGCATACTGATGCTGCCTGCCGCCGCATCGCCGAGCAGGCGGCTTAAGTCGTCGTTGGCATGGTAGTGCAGGCCGCCGATAAGCGGCAGCAGGGCCACTCCTAAGCCGGTGTCGCCGCTAATGGACACATCGCCCACGCCGGGCGTTTGCCCTTGCAGCACTTTCTGCACCGCGCCGGCGTTAAAGCGGATTTCGGTGTCGGCCGTGTTTCGGGCGCATTCCAAAAAGCCCTGTGCGTTAAACGTGCCGGTAAACTGCACGCCGGCGGCGTGCAGGCCGAGGGTTTTACCCGCAAAAGCGCCCAAGGCGGCTTGGGTTTCGCGGTTTTGCTGGATTAGGTGGTTGATAACGGGAAGTAGGGCGCTCATGCAAATCTTCTTTCTCGAAGGCCGTCTGAAAACGGTATGGGGGTTTCAGACGGCCTTTATATCACAATAATATATCAGCGAAATCATCATAAACCGTATGCACGGTTTTGCCGCTGCGCCGGTCAGCCGTATCGAACTCGGGTTCTGGCAGGCCGAGCTTGGCGGCTTCGGCGCGGTAGAATTCGTGTTTGGGCGGGTGTTGCGGCTCGACGATATTGCGTATCCGCAAACCGGCGGGCGTGCAGGCGGCGCGGTGCAGGGCGGCAACGGCACGGCTGCGGTGCAGCATATTCACGGGTTGGTGCGCACCGGCAAAATGCTTGTGCTTGAGCAGGCTGTGCAAAGGGTGGCGCTCGGCGCAATAGAGGCCGCCCAAACGCAGAATATCGATATTGGCGATGCCGCTATCCAGCAACAGCTCTTCGGCTTGGCGCACTTTGCGGGCGCTGTCGGTTTGCGGGTCGGGCGGGGTGTGTTCGCCGCATTCGCGTACGGTGTCGCCGTAAACCGAGGTGCTGCTTGAATAAACGATATGGCCGATGCAGAAATGCCGCGCAAGTTGCAGCCAACCCGCCAGCACGGCGGGGTAGTCGGCCACGGCGGAAGGCGGCAGCAGGCAGAACCAAACGGGCTTGTCTGCCCACGTTTGCCAGAAATCCGCCTGAAAAACTTGGGCATCGTTTAAATCGGCGGTGTGCAGGCTAACCGGCAGGTTGATGTCGTCGGAAGTGATTGCCCGTTTGAGCGCCGACACGCGGCTGCCGCCCTCGAACATTTTTTCGGC
>JBHALY010000020.1:0-3393 GCA_041827905.1 Neisseria dentiae | reverse complement strand
GTCGCCGCCGTCGTGGGCGGCGTAGGCGATGGAGGCGGAATAAATCATCAGCAGGCTGAACGACACCATCAGCACCACCATCCACAGCAGCGACTGGTCGGTTTTGTGGCCGCTGCGCAGGATTTTGCGGTCTAGGATTTTCGATTCTGTAATCATATGCTTTAAAAAATGGCTTGGGTTGCTTTAGGGTTCGGGCGGTTTAACAAACATACAAACGTCATCAAAACCTGCTTCAGTGAACGAAACGCAAACGCTTTTCAGACGGCCTTTACAGTGCTTCAAACGCCTCGACAAACACTTGTGCCCGATGTGCGTAGCCTTTGAACATATCGAAGCTGGCGCAGGCGGGGGAAAGCAGCACGATGTCGCCGCTTTGCGCGAGCCGGTAGGCCGTCTGAACGGCTTCGGGCAAGGTTTCGCAATCAATCAGCTCCACACCGCAGCCGCCCAAATCGCGGCGGATTTGCGGCGCGTCGATACCGATTAGCAGCACCGCGCGGGCTTTGTTTTGCAGCGCGGCGCGCAGCGGGGTGAAATCCTGCCCTTTGCCCTGCCCGCCCGCAATCAGCACAATCGGGCTTTGCAGGCCGGAAATGGCCGCCACGGTGGCGCCGACGTTGGTGCCTTTGCTGTCGTCGATAAAGGTAATGCCGTTTTTCTCACCCACTTTTTCCACGCGGTGCGGCAGCCCTTTGAAGGTTTGAATGTGTTGCAGCAGCTCGGTTCGCGGCAGGCCGATGCTTTCGCACAAGGCAAGCGCGGCGAGCACGTTGGCGGCGTTGTGCAGGCCTTGCAGCGGCACGGCGGCGGTGTCGAGCAAACCGTTACCGCCCGCTTTCAGACGGCCTGTCTGCACATCCGCCCAATAATCGGTTTCGTTTTCCAGCGAAAACCATTTCACTTGGCGGCCGTTGCGCTTCATGGCGCGGCACAGCGCATCGTCGGCGTTGAGCACCTGCACGCCGCTGCCGCGGAAAATTTTGTCTTTGGCGTGGGCGTAGTCGAGCAGGTCGTCGTAGCGGTCGAGGTGGTCTTCGGAAATATTCAGCACCACCGCAGCATCGGGGGTGAGGCTCTCGGTGTTTTCAAGCTGGAAGCTGGAAAGTTCGAGCACCCACACGTCGGCTTTTTTGCCTTCGTGCTGCAATTCGGCTTCGAGCACGGGCGTGCCGATGTTGCCGGCCACCACGGTGTCCAGTCCGCATTTCACGCACAGATAGCCCACCAAGCTGGTTACGGTGGTTTTGCCGTTGCTGCCGGTGATGGCGATCACTTTGTCGCCGCGCGCTTTCACGATATGGGCGAGGATTTCGATGTCACCCAACACCCTGCCGCCGTTTTGTTTGAATTCGGCGATTTCCGGCGCGCGCTCGCTGATGCCGGGGCTGAGCGCCAGCACGTCGAAACCCTGCGCCAACGCGTCTTTCAGACGGCCTGTGTGGCAGCTTAAGCCTTTGAAAAGCTGCGTAAGCTGCGCTTCGCGCTCGGGTTTCAAATCGGCATCGTAAGCCGCCACCTGCGCGCCGGCGCGGCGCAGATAGGCAATCATGGAAACGCCGGTGCCGCCGAGACCGGCGACGAGGATTTTTTGGTTTTGCCAGTTCATGTTGTTGCTCATCAATATTTTGTCATACTCTTTCAGACGGCCTTATACTATCAGTCTGATTGATGCCGCTGCCGTAGATGATTCTTATGTTCAGCCCTACTTTTTTTATCTGCTGCGTATTCTTTTCTTTGCAAAATGGTACAAATACGGTTTATTTCAGCTTCATTCAATATATCTGCCTGAAAGCCGTGAATATATCGTTCGGCTTTTCCGATATAACAAACATTGTCGGGCATTTTCGTTTTAAATTCACATCCGCCCAAGAAAATCACTACCGAATGAAACGAACTCTCGGGCAAGCCGAGCAAAGCTGCTAATGCCTTAATGTGTGCATAATTCTGGCGGAGCGGGTTTTGAAATGAATTCTTTTGCCGATAAACCACCTGTGTCCATTTTGCCTGATTTTCGCCACCGTAAATCCACCCTGAATAATTTTTTGTTTCTATTACAAAAATGCCAAAACGCGATACATAAATATGATCAATCTGCGTGGTGGCTCTGCGCGCCGGCACGATTAAATCGTGAAACGGACGGTAAACGGCTTCATCCAAGCCGCGTAAGCGCAACTGTACTGCCTTTTCACCGAACCAGCCTTTGAACAGAGGGCTTTTCAAAAATGCTAAAAAAAGCAGAACAAGAGGAAGCCACCAAAAATTTGCCAGCACGCTCGAAATGCTGCCAAAAACAGCGGTAACAATCTGATTTTCCATTTTGTTTTCCCTTATTGTTTTAAATGTAATGTGTTCATAAAACCGAATTTAACGGTGAATAATGCCCGTCTGAAAAAATTTTCCTACACATTCAATACGTATCCGTTCCATGTAGTTTCAGATGGCATCGGAATGGTGTGTTTAATCCACCCTATATCTGTTCAAGCCCGAGTATGACGGCAATTTAAATTTATATTTTTCAAACGGCCTCAAAAAATCCTTCCACCCCATATTCTTCCAACACCGCCGCCAATTCCAGCAAGCGCGCTTCCGGTTCGGCTGCCATCGGCGGCTGCGGCGGGGCGTGTTCGGGTTCGTGTTGGTTGCGCATCCAGTCGGCCAGCACAAACAGGCGCAGCAGCAGCGGTTCGGCCAAGTCGGGGGCAACCGCCAATTCGTGCAGCGCTTGGGCAAAGCAGGCGATCCATTGGTTGCGCGTTTGCAGGGTAACGGCGAAGGGGAAATGCCGCTGGCGTAGGCGCGGGTGGCCGTGTGCCTGCTCATACAACGGCGGGCCGCCGAGCCAGCCGCTTAAGAATTGGAACAGGCGTTCGCGGGCGTAATCGAGCGTTTCGCCGTGTTGCGCTCGCAGTTCGGCGTATTGCGGCTCCAATTCCATCAAATCGTAGAAGCGGCCGGTTAGCGCCTCTATGCCCGCTTCGCCGCCCAATAGGGCGTACATCGTTTGTTGTGTCATGTTTTCCGTTTGATATGGTTCCTGACGCCGTCTGAAACTTTGCTGCAAACTTTAATCGGTAGCTCGTGGAGATACTCGGGTCAAGCCCGAGCATGACGGGTAGTTTATATTTTTCAGACGGCCTGTTCTTTTCAGACAGGCATCAGCGGATTTTCAGCGAGCTTAAGCCCACCAGCACCAGCACAATGGTAATAATCCAAAACCGCACCACCACCTGCGTTTCTTTCCAGCCTTTTTGCTCGTAGTGGTGGTGGATGGGCGCCATCAGGAAGATGCGTTTTTTGGTTTTCTTATACCAGCCCACCTGCAACATCACGGAAATGGCTTCCACCACAAACAGGCCGCCCATAATCACCAGCACCAGCTCTTGGCGCACAATC
>JBHALY010000019.1:0-3958 GCA_041827905.1 Neisseria dentiae | reverse complement strand
TATGAATGAAGAAACTAAACGATTGTTTATAGATAATTTCTTTGGCATTTGAATGATAAAAAGGGTTGGAAAACCAACCCAAATGTCCATTAGAAGCTAAGTTCTCGAAATACCAACCCAAATGTCCATTAAGCCGAACCTGCCTGATTTGAAAGTGCGCTATAACCTGGTTACTTCGCAAAACCGTATTCCTTTGGTGGTAAACGGCACGGTTGATTTGGAGTGCGGCTCGACCACCAATAATCTTGAGCGCCAAAAGCAGGTTCAATTTTCCAACAACTTCTTCGTAGTGGGCACCCGCTTGCTGACCGATAAGGCTACGGGCATCAAGGATTATGCCGATTTGAAAGGCAAAACCGTGGTAACCACATCGGGCACCACTTCCGAGCGCCTGTTGAAAGAGTATAACGATAAAAACAAAGCGGGCATCAATGTGATTTCGGCCAAAGACCACGGCGAATCGTTTTTGATGCTGCAAAACGGCCGTGCCCAAGCCTTTATGATGGACGATGTGCTGCTGGCCGGTGCGCGTGCGAAATCGGCCGATCCTGCCAAATGGGAAATCGTCGGTACGCCGATGTCGTATGAAAATTACGGCTGTATGATGCGCAAAGGCGATGCCGAGTTCCAGAAAGTGGTGAACGATACGCTTTCGGAAGTGTTCAAATCGGGCGAAGTAAACAAGATGTATGCCCAATGGTTCGAGCAACCGATTCCGCCGAAAAACGTGAATATGGAATTCCCGATGTCGGATAAGATGAAAGAAATCATCGCCAATCCGAACGACAAAGCGGCCGACGAATAATCATGGCCGGTATCGTGTGAAACAGAAGAGGCCGTCTGAAACTGTTTTCAGACGGCCTCTCTCGGTAGGAAAGCATTATGAATTATGTTTGGAACTGGGGTGTTTTGTGGGACAAAACGGGCATCGGTAATGAAATCTACCTTAATTGGGTGGTTACCGGCTTGCTGTGGCTGTTTGCCATCGGCGCGGTGGCTTGGACGATTGCGATGGTGTTGGGTACGGTGCTGGGCATCATGCGCACGCTGCCGCATAAAAGCCTTAACCGTATCGCTGCGGCTTACGTTACGCTTTTCCGCAACGTGCCTTTGCTGATTCAGCTTTTTATCTGGTATTACGTTATCCCTAATTTTTTCCCCGAAGGTTTGAAGCAGTGGTGGTTTTTCGGTTTGGCGCCGAACACTTCGGCCATGATTTCGGCCAGCGTGGGTTTGGGCCTGTTTACCGCCGCGCGGATTTGCGAACAGGTGCGCACGGGTATCCAGGCTTTGCCCAAAGGTCAAGCACAGGCGGCCTATGCTTTGGGTTTCCGCACCAAGCAGGTATATAAAGAAATTTTGCTGCCGCAGGCATTCCGAACCATTCTGCCGCCGCTGGGTTCGGAATTGACCAACTGCTTCAAAAACGCCTCGATTGCCTCGCTGGTGGGCGTTTCGGAATTGATTTCGCAAGTTAAAACCATTGCCGAATACACCCAGAGCAACCTGGAAATCTACACTTACGCCACTTTGATCTATATGGCGGTCAACGTCACGCTGCTGATGTTGATGACCCGTTTGGAACGCCGCCTGCGCGTGCCCGGTTTGATGTCGGAGGGTAATAAATAATGTTCGGATTGAGTATGAGCGAATTATCCGCCGCCATGCCCGGCCTGATGCAGGGCTTGGGCGTAACTTTGAAACTGCTGGCCTTCGGTGTGGTGGGCGGCATCGTTATCGGCACACTTCTGGCTCTGGCGCGGTTGTCGAAATTCGGCTGGTTGTCGTTTCTGGCCAAAACCTATGTTAACTATTTCCGTTCCGTGCCGCTGTTATTGGTATTGATCTGGTTTTATTATGCCGTGCCGATGATGTACAGCCTGATAACCGGCGATTATTTAACCATCGATGTGGCTTTCGCTTCCTGTGCGGTGGCGTTTATGCTGTTTGAAGCCGCCTATTTTTCGGAAGTGGTGCGTGCCGGTATCCAGTCGATTTCCAAGGGTCAGTTTAACGCCGCCTATGCGCTGGGTATGACCTACGGCCAAACCATGCGCCTGGTGATTCTGCCGCAGGCATTCCGCAAAATGCTGCCGCTGATTTTGCAGCAGAGCATTATTCTGTTTCAAGACACCACTTTGGTGGCGGCCATCGGTTTGGTGGATTTCTTCCGCGCCAATTATGTGCGCGGCGACCTGATGAACCTGCTGACGCCTTATATTCTGTTGGCCGGAGCCGTTTATTTCGTGATTAGCGCAGTAGCCATGTTCGGCGTGAAAAAACTGCAACAAAGGTTAAAAGTATGAGCAACAAACCCATGATTGATATTCAAGGCGTCAACAAATGGTATGGCGATTTCCAAGTGCTGACCAATTGTTCGACATCGATTCAGAAAGGCGACGTGGTGGTGGTATGCGGTCCTTCGGGCAGCGGCAAATCCACCCTGATCAAATGCGTTAACGGGCTGGAGCCGTTTCAAAAAGGCGATATCGTGGTGGACGGCACGTCGCTGGCCGACCCGAAAACCCACTTGCCCAAGCTGCGCAGCCGCGTAGGCATGGTGTTTCAGCATTTCGAGCTGTTTCCCCATCTTTCGATTAAAGACAATTTAACCGTGGCGCAAATCAAAGTGCTCGGGCGCAGCAAAGAAGAAGCCGAAAAGAAAGGCTTGGCCTATCTCGACCGCGTGGGTTTGAGTGCACACGCGCACAAATTCCCCGCTCAGCTTTCAGGCGGCCAGCAGCAGCGCGTGGCGATTGCCCGCGCACTGAGCATGGACCCGATTGTGATGCTGTTTGACGAGCCGACTTCCGCACTCGACCCGGAAATGGTGCAGGAAGTGCTGGACGTGATGGTGGGCTTGGCCAAAGAAGGCATGACCATGATGTGCGTTACCCACGAAATGGGCTTCGCCCGCCAAGTCGCCAGCCGCGTGATTTTTATGGATCAGGGCCGCATCGAAGAAGACACCACATCCGAAGCCTTCTTCACCACACCGCGCGGAGAGCGTGCGCAACTGTTTTTATCAAAAATTCTGCACCACTGAGAGAATATAGTGAATCCACACTTCGGTACAAGGCAGCCAGCCGAAGACAGTATGGTAGTACGGCAAGGCGCAGCAACGCCGTAACGGAGCAAGTGGATTCACTATATACCGACCGCCAGCAGCAGAAAATAACCCTGGGCGGCATTACTGCACTTGGCAGTCCGATCATTTACCTTTATCATTCGCACAATTGCTGTATATCGGCAAAGAAACAGTATTCGGCCTAGGCCGTTACGCGTTAGCAGGGGTTAAATAATGATTAGCTTTGTAAAGATGAAATTTATTGGAAAAGGTATTTTCAACCGATTGATTCTTAAAGTGAAAATTATGGTCTGCTGACACAAAAAAGCCCCATCAACACGGGGATTGAGACTCGATAGCCATTTGGCATTTCCTTTCTTAAATGACACAAAAAAGCCCCATCAACACGGGGATAGATAAATTCAAACAGGCATACAATATAACGGTATGCCTGTCTGAAGATAAAAAGTCTGTTTATACGGCCGGAGGCCTTTGCAAAAATACCTTAAGGCCGTCTGAAATATCGGGCAGCAAAAAAGCGGGCAACAAGCCCGCTTTTCGTTTTGCTCGGAAACTGTGTAACCGGTTGGAGTATGCCTATTTCACAATCGTTACGTTGCGGATAACCACGGGCTGTACGGGAATATTCTGATGGTAGGCCTGATCGGTGGTTTTCACTTTGGCGATTTTGTTTACCACGTCCATGCCCGAAACCACTTTGCCGAATACGGCGTAGCCGTAACCTTGAGTGGTTTTGCTTTTGAAATTTAAAAAGTCGTTGTCGGCCACATTGATGAAAAACTGGCTGGTGGCGGAATTCGGATTGGCCGTGCGCGCCATGCCGATGGTGCCGACGGTGTTTTTCAGACCGTTGTCGGCTTCGTTGGCGAT
>JBHALY010000018.1:0-2706 GCA_041827905.1 Neisseria dentiae | reverse complement strand
TTTCAGGTAGCCTTCGATCAAGCATAGCAAGCAAGCAAGTAGGTTGGGTTGTTAAACCCAACATTATAGAGAACCATCAATGTGTTGGGTTTAATAACCCAACCTACGCTTGCTGGTATTAATGCCCGGCACAGGTTTATCGTTTGCCGGTTTGTGTCGGGCATCAATGCCCGACCTACTGCTCAGGACGGCTGCTGCGCCAGCAAAGCTTCGTCGATTTCATCGGCGCGTCGGGCGGCAGGGCGTTGTTGGTGGCGTTCGGCAAAGGCCACAAAGGCCGGGCGCGGCTCCAGCAGTTTGAACTGCAAATACCAGCCGACATAAGAGGCCACCAGCAAATCGGCGGCGGTGAAGCTGTCGCCGGCCAAATAGTCGCGGTCTTTCAAGGCAGCTTCCAGCGTGTCGAGCAGGTCTTGCTCGGTGCCGAAACCGGCCGTCTCGGGCTTGGGCAGGGCTGCACCGCCGGCTTTGGCCGTCATCAACTGCTCCAGCGGCGCCATAAAACTGATCCAGCGGTAATAGCTGCCGCGCTCGAGGCTACCCACGGGCGGGGCGAGTTTTTTCTCGGGCACCAAATCGGCCAGATACAGGCAAATGGCAGCCACTTCGGTGATGACGGTATCGCCGTGCTTGAGCGCGGGCACTTTGCCCATCGGGTTGACGGCACGGTATTCGGGCGCTTTCATCGTGGTGCCGTAATCGAGCAGCACGGTGTCGTAGGGCAGGCCGGTTTCTTCCAGCATCCAGCGGGCGACGCGGCCGCGCGACATGGGGTTGGTGTAGAAGGTGAGTTGGGCGGTCATCAGGGTTCCTTTCGGATGTTGTAAACAAATGCCTGTCTGAAAGACCATGAAAAATCACGCTAAGTTTCAGACAGGCAGAGGTTTCAGACATTGTTCAGACGGCCTTATTTAGGCTTGCGATGCCTGCAACACATGCTGCACGGCTTCATCGGCCTGCATCCGTTCCATAAACGGGGCGATATGCGGGTATTCGCGCCAGGTTTTCGGCAGGTATTCCGTCCAGCGTGCCATCACGAAGGCGTAGGCATCGGCGATGCTGCGGCGGCCTTGGTACACATGGCCGTTGCCTTGGGCAATCAGCGCGTCCAGATGCTGCATGGCGCGGTCGATGCGGGCGTAGGCCGATTCTTTTACGGCATTGCGTGCGGCTTCGCTCTCATCGGTGGTGTAGCGGTAGGGCATGAAAAACGGCCAGAAGGCGGCGTGGAAATCGCTGCCGAGGAAGGACAGGGTTTCGTTGAGTTCAAACGCGTTTTCCACGCCTTCATTGCTGCCCAAGCGGCTTTCGGGGTGGGTGTCGGCAATGTATTGCAAGATGGCGGGTGCTTGCGTCATCGCGCGTTTGCCGCCGATGTCGAGCGCGGGCACGGCGCCCAAGGGATTGATGCGTTGGTATTCTTCCGATTTGTAGTCGGCGCGCACTGCCTCGTAGTCGGCGCCGGCCCATTCGAGGGCGATCCAGCAGGCCAAGGCACAGGTGCCGGGAGCGTAATAGAGTTTCATGGGTTTCCTTTCGTTTGTTGGAAATGATGTTGGCGTTTTCAAGCAATTAATCGCGCAGCGCCTCGCTGAGTTGGTCGATCAGCATATTGAACGGCGGCTCGTCCGCTTGACGCTGCTCACGCAAAAACTGCGCTTGTGCGGTGCTCCAAAACGGTGCGTCGGGCAGCAAAACCGTGTCGGGCAGCGGGCGGTGCTGCGTGATGAAGTCGGCAATCTGCTGCGGCTCGCCGGGCAGGCCCAGTTGCAGAAACAGATCGGTAAAGCTGGCGCATTGTTCGATGAATTCGGGATTGTGTGCGGGCATGGTGAACTCCTTTGTTTGACAAAAAATGTTTCAGACAGGCTGCCTAAGCACGGTTTCCGGCTGCGTATTGCCGCTCGGCATAACGTGCAAGGTTTTGGGCAATGGCGAGCCAGCCGTTGCGCTGGGTGTCGGCATCGTGTTGGGCGTCGGCTTGGAAGCTTTCGCGCAGCAGGGTGACGTTGCCGCCTTGCGGCAGCAGTTCGACGGCAACCGTTCTGCCGTCGTCCAAATGATAATGCAGGCTGTGTTCGGCTTGGATGTCGTCGAACACGCCGCTGTAATCAAAGCCGAAGCTGCCGTCTCTGGCTTCCATGCGGTAACTGAAGCGGCCGCCGGGGCGCAAATCGCTTTCGGCGCTCGGGCAGTGCCAGCTTTCGTGGGCGAAGTTCCAGCCGGTGATGTGTTCGGGAAGGGTGAGGCATTGCCACACGGTGTGGGCGGGGGCTTGGATGTCGAGTTCTATGGTGATGGTTTGCATGATGAGGCGTTCTGTTTTGAAGGGTTCGGGCCGTCTGAAATGGCGGTTGTGCTTGTTCAGACGGCCTTTTGCTTTATTCTGCCGCCCAAGCGTAAAAGGCGGTGGCGAATTTGTTTAAAAAGCCGGCGGTGCGCTCGTCGGCCACTTTGCCGTTGTCCAAAGCGGCGTTGGCGCGGCTCAGGAATACTTCGGGGGCGATTAACACATTTGCGCCCAGCGATTGCAGGCTTTGGCGGATTTGCAGGCCGCTGTTGATACCGCCGTAGCTGCCGGGCGAGGCGGTGATGGCGGCGACTTTTTTGCCCTGCCACACGCTTTGGCCGTAGGGGCGCGAGGCGATGTCGATGATGTTTTTCACGGCGGCGGGCATGGCGCGGTTGTGCTCGGGGCTGACAATC
>JBHALY010000017.1:0-3630 GCA_041827905.1 Neisseria dentiae | reverse complement strand
GTATCAAATCCGTTGCCAAAATGGCGGAGTTTATCCGCCGCCTATCATAAGGAATATTATATTCATGCAGAACTACCAAGCCCCCGATTCACAAGGCTTTTTCGGCGAACACGGCGGCGTGTTCGTTTCCGAAACCCTGATCCCCGCCCTGCAAGAGCTGGCGGCCGCTTATCAAGAAGCCAAAAACGACCCCGCTTTTTGGGCGGCTTTCCGCAACGACCTGAAACACTACGTCGGCCGCCCCAGCCCCGTTTACCACGCCGCGCGCCTGTCTGAAAAACTCGGCGGTGCGCAAATCTGGCTCAAGCGCGAAGACCTCAACCACACTGGCGCACACAAAATCAACAACACCATCGGCCAGGCGCTGCTGGCCAAGCGTATGGGCAAAAAACGCGTGATTGCCGAAACCGGTGCCGGCCAGCACGGCGTGGCTTCCGCCACCGTTGCCGCCCGCTTCGGCATGGAATGCCATGTTTACATGGGTGCCGACGACATTATCCGCCAAGCCCCCAACGTGTTCCGCATGAAGCTGTTGGGCGCGAACGTAGTGGGCGTGGACAGCGGCAGCCGCACCCTGAAAGACGCCATGAACGAAGCCATGCGCGAATGGGTGGCGCGGGTGGACGACACTTTCTACATTATCGGCACCGCCGCCGGCCCCGCGCCTTATCCCGAAATGGTGCGCGATTTCCAATGCGTAATCGGCAACGAAGCCAAAGAGCAGATGCTCGAAGCCATCGGCCGCCAGCCCGATGTGGCGGTGGCTTGCGTGGGCGGCGGTTCCAACGCTATCGGCCTGTTTTATCCTTATATTGAAGAAAGTGGTGTGCGTCTGGTGGGGGTGGAGGCAGGCGGACACGGCGTACACACGCCCGACCATGCCGCGCCGATTACCAGCAAAGCACCCGCCGGCGTGCTGCACGGCTTCCGCAGTTACCTGATGCAGGACGAAAACGGCCAAGTGCAGGGCACGCATTCCGTTTCGGCCGGTTTGGATTACCCCGGCATCGGCCCCGAACACAGCCATCTGGCCGATATCAAACGTGTGGAATATACCGCCGCCGATGATGATGCCGCCTTGCAAGCCTTTGATTTGTTGTGCCAACACGAAGGCATTATCCCTGCATTGGAAAGCTCGCATGCGCTGGCGTGGGCGGTGGAGAATGCGCCGAAAATGGGCAAAGACCAAGTGATTCTGGTTAACCTGTCCGGCCGCGGTGATAAAGACATCAACACTGTTGCCAAACTCAAAGGCATTGAATTGTAAGGCTTTCAGACGGCCTTGAAGGTTTTGCCCGGCGGCAGCCATGCTGCTTATTGGCAATGCAAAACACATCCTACCCGGGCTTGGCCCGGGTATTTTTGTGCCGACAATAATCGCAAACGCTTAGGCCAAGCCCGTGGGGCATTGGAAAAGTAGCCGGGCGTAGTTAAACCGGGCTTGACGGAGGTCAATTAAACCTTATTAACGATAATATATTAAATAACTATAATCTAGCATTTATTCATATAGATAAATAGGATTTAAAAATGAATTATAAATATATTATCTTTTCGCTTGCGTTCGCAACGGGATTGGCCGCCGCCGAAACGCATCCGCATTGGTCGTATGAAGGCGATAAAAGCAGCCCCGCGCATTGGGGCGAGCTGAGCGAAGCGTTTGCCATGTGCGGTAAGGGCAAAAACCAGTCGCCGGTGGATTTAACCAATGCGGTTCATGTTTCGGGCAACAGTATAGATTTCCGCTATCAGCCCGCACGCTTCCGCATCGAAAACAACGGCCACACGGTTCAGCTTACCCCCGATGCCGGCGGTGAAACGCTGGATATCGGCGGCAAGAAAATGCAGTTGAAGCAGTTCCACTTCCACACGCCCAGCGAGCACACGTTCAACCACCGCCATTTCCCGATGGAAGCCCATTTCGTGCATCAAAGCAGCACGGGCGAGTTGGCCGTGCTGACGGTGTTGTTTCAAGAGGGTAAAAACAACCCCGCGCTGGCGCAGATTCTGGCCAAACGCTTGAAAGCCGGGCAGTCGGCTCAGACGGCCGCACCGTTGGACATAAACACACTATTTCCCGCCAACCGCCGCCATTTCCGCCTGAACGGCTCGCTCACCACGCCGCCGTGCAGCGAAGGGGTGAACTGGATTGTGTTGGAAACACCGGTCAGCGCAGGGGCAGGGCAGATTAAGGCGATGGCGAAAATGATCGGTCACCCCAACAATCGCCCTGTGCAACCTTTGAATGCGCGGATTGTGATTGAGGAAGACTGACGGCTGCGGCTTGTGCGGCGGTTGTTTCAGACGGCCTTTTGGTGTTAAGGTGCACTTAGGCAAACAAACTGAGGAAAACAGCCATGAAACTCTATATTTACGACCATTGCCCCTTCTGCGTGCGCGCCCGCATGATTTTCGGCCTGTGCGGGTTGGCGGCGGAAGAAATTGTGCTGTTGAACGACGACGAATCCACCCCCATCGGTATGATAGGCGCCAAACAGGTGCCGATACTGCAAAAAGACGACGGTTCGCATATGGGCGAGAGCTTGGATATCGTGCGTTATATCGACAATCTGGCGGATAAAGGCCGTCTGAAAGAAGAAATCCGACCCGAAGTGCAGGCTTGGCTGGATAAGGCCAACACCTATGTCAGCAAGCTGGTGCAGCCGCGCATGGTGTCGATCGGGCTGCCCGAGTTTGCCACCCAAAGCGCAATTGATTATTTCGTGCATAAAAAAGAAGCCAATATCGGCAGCTTTGCCGAAAATCTGGCAAAAACCGATGAATATCTGCAAACCCTGCATACCGATTTGGCGGATTTGGAACGGCAGGTTGCGGGCGGGCACAATCTGAACGGCGAAGGTTTGAGCATGGAAGATATCCACGTTTTCCCGCTACTGCGCAACTTAACGGTGGTAAACGGGTTGGCGCTGCCGCCGAAATTGAAAGCCTATACGGACAATATGTCCGCCGCTGCGGGTGTGCCGCTTTATACGGATAAGGCGGTGTAGGTCATTTTGAATTCCGCAAAAGGTTACGGGCCGTCTGAAACCATATTTTCAGACGGCCCGAAATTTCTTTCTGCAAAATTTATTGAGGCCGTCTGAAATGTTTGATTCTGTCATTATCGGGCTTGACCTGATAATCCGGTATTTGCCGTTCAGGCGAAAGGCGGATATTTCAGAAACATCCGGCGCCGGATTGTCGGGTCAAGCCCAGCAATGATAAAAAAACTTTTGGTGATGTTTTTTTAATTTTGCAAAAGCCTCAGGCCGTCTGAAACCATATTTCAGACGGCCTGAGTGAATGTCGCAAAGATTCCGGCCGGCCGGAACCCTGCCGGCTAAACCGAAAGCGCGTCAGCCGTTTTCCTCTTCGTCGCCGTAATATTTCACGCCGATTTTAATCGGTGCGCGGCCTTGCGATTTGCGGTGGTGGTTGGTGTCGCGCAGCGAATAGGCGCAGCCGCAGTATTCCTGCTGGTAGAAATGTTCGCGTTTGCTGATTTCGATCATGCGTGCGCTGCCGCCGCCTTTGCGCCAGTTGAAATCCCAATACACCACGTCGTCGTACGGCTCGGCGGCGCGGTGGCCGCAGTCGTTGATCTGGTTCATATTTTTCCAGCGCGAAATG
>JBHALY010000016.1:0-9718 GCA_041827905.1 Neisseria dentiae | reverse complement strand
TTCCCCAAGAGCCTGCGCCCATTACGGTGATTTTCATATTTGGTTTCTCCGACTCAATTCGCTAACTTTAAAACAATCGCAGCGGTGGTGCAAGTTTGCGGGCGGCGCGTTGTGTTTGCATATTTATGACTGTGGTTTTGCAGTCTGATACCCGCCTTGCCGTGATTGATGATAATCATTATAATTAATCAAAACGTGTCTCCCCCGCTTCAAGAACCCGTTCGACGCATACGCAAACCGGAACATTCTCTCAAGCCCGCCCACACTTTCCATTTTATTGAAAAACCCGCTTCAACTCCATGTTCCAGCTCAACGATATTTCTTTTTCCCTGCCCGAGCGCACGCTGCTGCACGACATCAACCTGCAATTTGCGCCTAACCGCGTGTACGGCTTAATCGGCCACAACGGTTCGGGCAAATCCACCTTATTGAAGCTGCTCACCCGCCAAATCCAGCCTACCGCCGGCAGCCTGCTGCTCGACAACCGCCCTGCCGCTGCTTATTCCGCACGCGAATATGCCCGCCAAGTGGCTTATCTGCCGCAACATCTGCCGGCCGCCACTTCTCTGACCGCGCGCGAACTGGTGGCGATGGGGCGTTATGCGTGGAGCGGTCTGATGGGGCGCGGCGCAGACGACCAAGCGGCGGTGGAAGAAGCGTTTGCGCTCACCCACACCGAGCGCTTTGCCGATCAGATTGTCGACACGCTTTCGGGCGGCGAACGCTCGCGCATCTGGCTGGCCATGTGTTTGGCGCAGCAGAGCCGCTTTCTGCTGCTCGACGAGCCGCTGGCGGCGCTGGATATTGCCCACCAAATCGAAGTGATGGCCTTGGTGAACAGCCTTTCGCGCCGTTTGAATTTGGGCGTGGTGATTGTGATTCACGACATCAATCTGGCGGCGCAATATTGCGACGAACTGATTGCGCTGAAACAGGGCCGTCTGCTCAAACAAGGCGGGACGTCTGAAATCATGACCGCCGCCGTGCTGAAAGAAATTTACAGCGTGGACATGAACATCATCGCCCATCCGCACAGCGGCAGGCCGGTGGCTTTGCCGTGAAAGCAGGTTGGACGATGAAACGCTTTTTTTCAGACGGCCTGAAACACGTTCGGCTCTATTGCGCGGTTTTGGCGGCGTGTTTGGCCGCTTTGCCCGCAGCCCATGCCGCGCCGCGCATAGCCACCGCCGATTGGTCAACCGCCGAAACCCTGACCGCCATGAAACTGCCGCCGCTGGCGGTGGGCGACAAACGCGCTTACGGCAACTGGGTCAACTATCCCGCGCTGCCCGCGCAAACCTTGGATTCGGGCCTGCGCTTCCAACCCAATCTGGAACGCCTGCGGCAGATTAAGCCCGATATGTTTGTGCAGTCTTCATGGTTCGCCCATTTGAAACCGCAGTTTGCCGCCATCGCACCGGTACACGAAATCGACTTCGCCACCACAGAGGGTACGCAATATGCCCACACCGTCGCCGCCACCCGTGTGCTGGGCAAGCTGGTGAACGCCTCTCCTGCCGCCGAGCAACTGATTGCCGACACCGAACGACAGCTGGCGCAACGCCGGCAAACGCTTGCCCCCTACCGCACACGCCCGCTGGCCATCGTGCAGTTTGTCGATACGCGCCATCTGCGCATTTACGGGCGCACGTCGATGTATCAGGCGGTGCTGGACAAACTGGGCTTGCGCAATGCCTGGCAGGGCGAATCCAACAGCTGGGGCTTTGCCAATATCACGCTGGCCAAATTGGCCGAACTACCGCCGAATACGCTGTTGCTGATTGTGAAACCGCATCCGGCCAATGTGCGCCCGGGTTTGGAAAAAAGCGCGCTGTGGCAGCGGCTGCCGTTTGCGCAAGCGGCCAACCGCCGTGTTTTGCCACCTTCGTGGAGCTACGGCGCATTGCCGTCTATGCAGCATTTCGCGCAACAATTGGCACGCGCGCTGCCGTCTGAACGGGAAACAGCATGGTAGGGAAAACGGTTTTTTTCAGACGGCCTGCTTGGGCGCTGATGATGATATTGGCTGCTTTGGCCTTGCTGTCGGGCTTATGGATACTCAAATTGCAATGGACTTGGCCGTGGGCGCAGCTGTTTGCCGCGCCCGACACGCTGCCGCTTGATGCGCTGGCGGTGCAGCAAAACACCCTGCCGCGCATGGCGATGGCGGTATTGGCGGGCGGCGGTTTGGCGGCGGCCACCATGCTGATGCAGCAGGTGTTGCGCAACCCGCTGGCGGCAGACAGCACGCTGGCGGTGGCGGGCGGCGCGCAACTGGCGCTGCTGGCGGTGGGGGTGTTTTTCCCGGCCTTATTGCTGCACGGCACGTTTACCATAGCCTTTGCCGGTGCGGCGGCGGCGCTCGCGGCGGTGCTGGCTTTGTCGGCACGGCGCGAAATGATGCCGGTTACGGTGGTGCTGGCCGGCTTGGTGATGAGCCTTTATCTCGGCTCCGTCAGCGGCATGATTACGCTGTTTTACAGCGAAGAAGCGCGCGCGGTGATGCAGTGGGGCAGCGGCTCACTGGTGCAGGACAGCTGGCACGACAGCCTCGGCCTGTTGTGGCGGCTGGCGGCGGCGGGCGCGGTGTCGGCCTGGTTGCTGAAGCCTTTGAACATCATGAGTTTGAGCGACGATCAAGCCGCCGCGCTGGGCGTGCCCGTGAAAACCGTGCGCACCGCCGCCTTGGCTTTGGCGGCGTTTGTGTGCGCCACCGTGGTGGGCATGGTGGGCATGATGGGATTCGTGGGGCTGGCGGCTGCCGCTGCAGTGCGGCAGGCCGGCGTGCGCACGCTGTCGGCGCGCCTATGGGCATCGTTTGCGGCGGGCGGCCTGATGCTGCTGGTTACCGACAACGCGCTGGTGCTGTTGGAACACTATCGCGGCATCAGCCTGCCCGCCGGTGCGCTGACCGCCTTAATCGGCGCGCCGCTGCTGTTGTGGCTGATGGCGCGTATGCCCGCCCGCCCTGCTTTTCAGACGGCCTCGGGCGGCAAAACCGCCGCGCTGCGCGCTTCGCCGTGGCTGCGTTATTCGCCCGTTCTGCTGTTGCCTGTGGCCGCGCTCGCGCTGTTGGCGGGCAACGGCGAACACGGTTGGCACATCGATACCGACCCCGCCGTGTGGGCGCTGCGTTATCCGCGCCTGCTGCTGGCGGCCGGCTGCGGCATGATGCTGGCCACGGTGGGCGTGCTGTTGCAGCGTTTGGCGCAAAACCCGATGGCCAGCCCGGAATTGCTGGGCATCAGCTCCGCCACCGCTTTGGGCGCGATGACGGCGGTGATGATATTCGGCGTAACCTCGGGCAGCGCGCTGTTTTGGCTCGCCGGCGGCGCGGCGGCTCTGCTGGCCCTGGGTTTGATGATGTGGTTCAACCGCAAAAACGGCCTGCAACCCGAAAAAGTGCTGCTCACCGGCATGGCGCTGGCGGCTTTGAGCGACGCCGCCATCCGCACTTGGTCGGCCATGGGCGACTACCGCACGCAGCAGCTCTTAATCTGGCTTTCCGGCTCCACCTACCACACCACGCCGTTGCTGTCGGCAGCGGTGGCCGTGTTGGCCTGTTTACTGCTGTTTTCAGTGCTGCCGCTGGCCAAATGGCTGGCGCTCTTGAGTTTGGACAGCGTGGTGGCGCAATCGGCCGGCGTGAACGTGAAACACGCGCGGCTGGTGCTGATTCTGCTAAGCGCGGTGCTCACCGCCGCCGCCACGCTGATGGTCGGCCCGCTGAGTTTTACCGGCCTGCTCGCGCCGCACTTAGCCGCCATGCTCGACGCACGGCTGCCCAAACAGCAATTGCTGTACGGCGCACTGTTAGGTGCGCTGATGATGGTTCTGGCCGACTGGCTGGGGCGGCAGCTGGCTTTCCCCTATGAAATCCCGGCCGGCCTGATGGCCACCCTAATCGGCGGCGCATATTTTATGGTGTTGGTGAGAAAGCTGTAAGAAACGGCAAAGGCCGTCTGAAAAGGTTTTCAGACGGCCTGAACAGATGCGGCCGAACGAGCGCTTAATGCCCGCCCATGTTGGAAAACAGGTTCAGCACCACCACACCGGCCAAAATCAGCGTGATGCCGATGATGCCGCCCGCATCAACCTTTTGGCCGAAAAACACCACGCTCACCGCCGCCGTCAACACCAGCCCCACGCCCGCCCACACGGCATAGGCCGTGCCCAGCGGCATGTTTTTCAGCGCAAGGGAAAGAAAATAAAACGCCAGCCCGAATCCCAGCACCACGCCGAGTGCGGGCCATAATTTGCTGAAACCGCTGCTGAGTTTGAGCATGGTCGAGCCGAACACTTCGCCCACGATGGCCAGGGCCAGAAACAGCCAGTGCATAACGATGCCTCCTTATCTTTAAAAAACGGAAAGCTGATTGTAGCAACAGGCTAAACATTTGTGCAAGCTTGTTTTTTCAGATTTTCTATGCGCAAACCGCCTGTTGTTTTCAGACGGCCTGAACCCTTTGCCATATTCGTTTAGGCCGTCTGAAAAGCCGTAGGTCAGGCATTTATGCCCGACATCATCATTAGCCAAGCTGTAACAGTCGGGCATAAATGCCCGACCTACGGCTTTTTAACCACCTGCCAAGCATAAACACACACCATGTCTATCTTCCACATTATCTACCGCAGCCACCGCAAACCGTTTCTGCTGATGCTGCTGTTCACCTTATTATCGGGCGCGCTCGGCATCGGTGTGCTGGCCTTTATCAACAGCCGCCTGCTCCACGGCGGCGCAGACGGCGCGGCGGTGTGGCAGTTTGCCCTGCTGGTGCTGTTTTATTTTGCCGCCGCCACGTTTTCGCAAATCAAACTCTCGCAAATCGGCCACCGCTTTATCTGCACCATGCAGGCCGAGCTGGTAAAGCGGGTGATGGACGCCGATGGCGAAACCGTGCAGAAAACAGGCAAAGCCGCTATTTTGGCCAGCCTTGCCAACGACATCCACCACCTTTCGGTGGCGTTTACCCGCCTGCCCGATTTGGTGCAGGGGCTGCTGTTTACCGCCGCGTGCAGCCTGTATCTGATTTGGCTCTCGCCCAAGCTGTTTGCCGTTACCGCGCTGATGCTGGCACTGATGGTAGCGGGCGGCCACCTCGCCGTGCGCCTGCACTACCGCTATTTCCGCCAAAAGCGTCTGTCGGAAGACGCGCTGCACCGCCATTACGAAACCGTGCTCGACGGCCACAAAGAACTCTCCCTCAACCGCTACCGCGCCGAACGCTTTTTCCGGCGCGAATTCACCCCCGAAGCCGAACGCAAACGCAGCTACCACATCCGCGCCGATGCTTATCATCTGCTCGCCGTCAACTGGGGCAACAGCGTGATGCTGGCGGCGGTGGGCGTGGTGTTTTACCTGTCGGCCTATCATCAATGGGCGAGCCTGGCCGACGCCGCCACCGTGAGCATGACGGTTTTGTTTATGCGCGGCCCGCTCACCGCCGCCATCGGCGCGTTTCCCGTGATACTGCAAAGCCAAGTGGCCTTGCAGGCATTGGCACGGCTGCAACTGCCCGAACACCGCAGCAGCTTCCACGACGGCGCCTCCCTGCCCGAAAACTGGCAAACCGTCCGCCTGGAAAACATCCGCTACGCCCACCCCGCCCAAGGCGGCCAAACCTTCGCGCTCGAGCCGCTCAACCTCACGCTCAAACGCGGCGAAACCGTGTTTCTTATCGGCGCCAACGGCTCGGGCAAATCCACGTTGGCGATGGTGCTCGCCAGCCTGTATCTGCCTGTCGGCGGCAGAATCTGCGTGGACGACACCGAAATCACCGCCGCCAACCGCAGCGCCTACCGCCAGCTGTTTGCCGCCGTGTTCACCGATTTCCACCTGTTCGAACAACTCACCGACGGCATGGGTCAAGACGTTTCAGACGGCCTGATTGCCGACTGGCTCAATCATTTACAGCTTAACGGCAAAGCCAAAATCGAAACCGGCCGCATCCTCAACAGCAAACTGTCGCAAGGCCAGAAAAAACGCCTCGCCCTGCTGGCCGCCGCACTCGAGGGCCGCAGCATGCTGATACTCGACGAATGGGCGGCCGACCAAGACCCGCAGTTCCGCCGCACCTTTTACGAACACCTTTTGCCGCTGCTTAAAGAGAGCGGCTACACCGTGTTTGCCATCAGCCACGACGACAAATATTTCCACCATGCCGACCGCATTCTGTCGATGAAGCACGGCGTGTTAAGCGAATACGGCGCGGAAGAAGCCGTGCAGGTGGCCGACGCGCACAGCCGCTGAAGCCGGCCGCCGCCCCCTGCCACAACCGTGCCGCCTATGGCCGTTTTTTTTCAGACGGCCTCACGGCTGCCGCAACGATTCAAAATCATTTCACAGCTCAATTAATAAAAACAATAACAAAAATTCGTATCAAACAAGCAACAAAAATAAATAAATATTGTCATATTATTTCTATTTACATAACCGCTAAAACAAAATATGCCACAAACGGCCTATAATCTGCATCACTAGGCCGTCTGAAAACCATCAAGGCTTTCAGACGGCCCTTTCCCACATAACAATCCGAAAGAAAACACGATGAAAAGCAAACAACGCATTTTTGCCCGCAGCCTCTTGGCTATTGCCGTTTTGGGCGCCTACACACACAGCTTCGCCGCCGACGACACCGGCGCGCAAAACGCCGGAACCGCCGAACTGGAAACCGTCAACGTGGTCGGCTCCATCAACAAACTGAGCGGCGTGCCGTTCCGCCAAGCCAAATCCGCCGTGGCCGTCAGCGCAGAAACCTTAAGCGAAGAAGGCGTGGAAAAAATGGACGAAGTCGGCCGCTACCAAGCCGGTTTCACCAACCAGCCCTACGGCAGCGACACCAACACCAACTGGTTCCGCATCCGCGGCACCGAAGCCAGCCAATCGTTTGACGGCGCACCGGCCGTTTCCTACGGCTTTTTCACCCCGCACATCGACCCCTTCGCTGTAGAAACAGTAGAAATCACCAAAGGTGCCGATTCGCTCACCTACGGCGCGGCCAATGCCGGCGGCCTGGTTAACTACATCAGCAAACGAGCGCATAAAAACCAAGTGGGCAAAGGCGTGGTCGAAGCCCATGTCGGCAACAACAACCAGCGCGGTATCGCCGCCGACTACACCGGCGCGCTCAATGTCGACCAAAGCCTGCGCTACCGTTTGGTGGGTTCATACAAACGCGCCGACGGCGACTGGGACCGCACCTATAACGAAAGCTATTATTTCGCCCCGTCGCTGGCCTACGATTTCAGCGAACGCACCCGCATCAACCTGTTGGCCAGCGTGCAAAAAGACAACGGCACGCCCAGCTCCAACTTCCTGCCGCAAAGCGGCACGCTGGTGGCCACGCCTTTGGGCACCATCGCCCGCAGCAGCAACTTGGGCGACCCTTCGCAAGACGATGAAAAAAATATCGCCCGCTCCGTCGGCTATGAATTCAGCCACGATTTCGGCAAAGGCATCAGCTTCAGCCAAAACTACCGCTATCAAAACATCAGCAACTACCACCGCGGCACCTACGCCTACCCCGCCGCATCCGATGCAAACTGGAATCCCCTGCCGCTGAGCGAATCAGGCTACGAAGTGCCGCGCGGCGTGGTGTTTAACGACGGCAAAGTCCGCAGCCACAGCATCGACAACCGCCTGCGCTGGCAGTTTAAAAACAGCAGCATCGAAAACACCCTGCTCGGCGGCGTAGATTACCGCCATGAAAAAATCGATGCGCTCTACACCCTGTACGGCTCGGCTTCAAACGTCAACGTATTCAACCCTGCCGCTTCTTACGGCACGGCGCAAACCATCAATGCGCCCGAAACCGGCATCAAATCGAAGCAGTTGGGCTTTTATCTGCAAAACAGCATGAAACTGTTTAACCGCGTGGGCATCACCGCCGGTATCCGCCACGACCGCGCCCGCAGCGAAGAAGTGGAAAACGGCCAATCGGTTAAAGCCAACCACACTTCTTATTCCGGCTCGCTGATGTATTACGCCCCCTTCGGCCTCAACCCCTATATCGCCTACAGCGAATCGTTCCGCCTGCCCACCGGCCTGAGCGGCAACCAAACCCTGTATGACCCGAACACCACCGAGCAATACGAAGCCGGCCTGAAATATCTTCCGTCGTGGCTGGACGGCAGCGCCTCCGTGGCCGTGTTTAAAGCCCGCGACAAAGGCGCACTGGTGTCCAACGCCACCGGCGCCACCGTCAGCAGCGCCGACCCTGTTAAGCGCAAAGGCGTGGAAATCCAAGCGCAGGCCAACATTACCGACAATATCAGCGGCCAGTTTGCCTACACTTATCTGAGCAGCATCACCGACGGCAGCAGCGGCGAAATCCGCAACCCGCTGATTCCCAAACACAGCGCCAGCCTGCGCGGGGTATACAGCTTCACCCGCGGCGCACTCAACGGCCTCTCGCTGGGCGCCGGCGTGCGTTATGTGGGCAACAGCTACACCTCCAACGGCTCGCTTTATTCAGGCTACCGCGTGCCGTCTTCCACCGTGTTCGACCTCTTTGCACGTTATAAAGTCAACGACAACTGGGAAGCCCAAATCAATGCCGACAACATCACCGACCGCAGATACATCAGCGGCTGCAATTATTACTGCTACTACGGCCAAGGCCGCAGCATCGTCGGTAAAGTAAGCTATAAGTTCTAATACCTGACTTTTCCGGTAATAACCGGCATTCAGGCCGTCTGAAAACATAACGGGCTTCGCAGCAACCGCTGCCCGGCTTTGTTTTCAGACGGCCTGAAACGTTTGCATCAAACAGATTAAATGTTTACGCCCGAAACCTTTGTAAGTTGTTGAGGCCGTCTGAAATGCTTAAACTTCGTCATTCACCCAACCATAAAAAATACCCGGAGAAAACTCCGGGTATTTTTATCCAACCTGCCGCCAAAACCGCAAACCGAATATATTCCGCAAGCGCGGCCGTCAAATCTCGCTGCCGCCCACCACCAAGCCTTCGTCGATACGCAAAGTCGGCTGGCCCACGCCCACGGGCACGCTTTGGCCTTCTTTGCCGCACACGCCCACGCCGGTATCCAATGTGCTGTCGTTACCGGTCATGCTCACATATTTAAGCACTTCCGGGCCGTTGCCGATAATGGTTGCGCCTTTTACGGGATATTGCAGCCTGCCGTTTTCCACCCACCACGCCTCGGATGCGCTGAACACGAATTTGCCGCTGGTGATATCTACCTGGCCGCCGCCGAAGTTGACGGCGTAAATGCCTTTATCGACCGAAGCGATGATTTCTTCGGGATCGTAAGCGCCGCTTTCCATAAACGTGTTGGTCATGCGCGGCATGGGGGTCGCCGAATAGCTTTCGCGGCGGCCATTGCCGGTTACCGGCACGCCCATCAGGCGGGCATTGGTTTCGTCCTGCATATAGCCGGTGAGAATGCCGTCTTCGATCAGCACGGTGCGGCGGGTTTCGTTGCCTTCGTCGTCGATATTGAGCGAGCCGCGGCGGTTAGCTATATCGCCCTGATCGATCACGGTAACGCCTTTGGCAGCCACCCGCTCGCCGATGCGTCCGGCAAACGCGCTGGTTTGCTTGCGGTTGAAATCGCCTTCCAAACCGTGCCCCACCGCTTCATGCAGCAGCACGCCCGGCCAACCGTTGCCCAGCACCACTTTCATCGCACCTGCGGGCGCGGGCCGGGATTCGAGATTGGTCAGCGCTTGTTTGACGGCAGCGTTCACATATTGCGC